>JBCDIQ010000016.1:0-30772 GCA_039024295.1 Bacteroidota bacterium
AATTTCATTCAGGCAATTATTATTACCCCCAGTTATTCATACCCCGATGATGTATTCTTTTTGATTCTTGTAAGCCTGTGGGCAAGCTTTGGTAGAGGTTATCTATTAGCTTTTTTCATCAATATTTTGGCATCTTACCTTCATTATCTGGCTAATTGGGGATTATGAAAACTTAGTATCTATTCGGTTTATCACTTTGGGATATTCAGGGACTCAAGTTTGTAGGAGATTACGAAGCAGGAAGAGCATTAGTTGAAGTGCGTGATAATATGTTCCAAGTCTAATTCAGCATTTGATGCAATAATTACTTGGTACGTTTGAGCCATGCGTTAGATTTTTCCCGAAGTTCCTCTAGGGTAATGTACTCTCCCCGTTCAGCAGCTTTCACTCGTTCGTTCAGAATTTTGGATAGTTCTTCAGCCGTCCGAGGAGTTCCGTCTATGTCATAGCTCACAATGGCTTGTTCTTGTTCCACATGAGTTTCTAGCATGGCATGAACCACCATCAGAAAATTTTCATCCACCTGATCCAGGTATTGATCGATTTGCTTTCTAACCTCGATTACACTCATCTTCTATCTAATTGAATGAAAGGATAGTAATATAACGTTTTTGGGAGGAAATGGATGGATGGATTGAAAAGACAAAAATGAGTCTATCGAATTTATTTGCTTCAATATGCTGGCACGTTAGCCTGTAATTACAAAATTGTGATGGCTCCTCAGTCAAAATCCGTAGGCAATCCAATATGCTCGAATGCGTCCACTTCCTTGGCCATTTCTTTGAGTTTCAACCGGACCCGCTTGTAGGCCGGGCCTCCCAGAGGCAAGTGAACGGGCGGTTTTTCCAATTCTGTCAAGGCATACATCGCCTCTGCTGCCTTTCGGGGATCGCCCGCCTGATTGCCGCTGACATTGTGGATATTGTTCATGTTACGACCAGCAGAGGCAGCATAATCCTCGATCGAATTTTCCGTAAAGGTAGCGGACCGACCTGCCCAATCTGTGCGGAAAGGACCGGGCTCAACATTTGTGACTTTAATCCCCAGGTGTTCAACTTCTGCGGCAAGGGCTTCCCCAATGCCTTCCAGGGCGAATTTGGACCCGTTGTAAATGCCCACACCCGGATAGCCTTGTAACCCAGCAATGGAAGTGACATTGAGTATATGGCCAGACCGCTGCCCGCGCATAATTGGTAAAACAGCTTTTATCATAAATACTGCCCCAAAAACATTGACCTCAAACTGTTTGCGCATTTCTGCTTCGGGCACTTCTTCTATCGCGCCCAGTGATCCATAGCCTGCATTATTGACCAGAACATCAATCCGGCCAAATTTATCTATGACCGTTTTTACTGCCTGGTCTATGGTTTTGGTTACATCCAGTACTACCCCTTTGATACTTTCAGGATTCAACGCCTCCAGGTCGGCTACCTGTTCTTCCCTTCTTACCGTGCCAACAGCTATATGTCCTTGCTCAGCTACTACCTGGACCAGTTCTCGTCCAAAACCGGTAGAGCAACCGGTAATGAACCAAATCTTTTGTTGTGTCATGGAGGATTAACGGGGAAAAGGGGTTTGGGTTTGAAAAATCCCCCTTGCTTGAACCTAAAAATCGTATCTTGCATCCATCAGTCCATACCTGTTATGTACCCGAGAATTAGCGACTTTTTTAACGACGTTTTTGGCCTAAATATCTGTCTGCCAATCCAAAGCTTTGGATTCTTTTTGGCAATGGCGTTCATCGCCTGCTTCATCGCCATTCGCTATGAACTTCGTAGAAAGACCCAGGTGGGCATTTTCCCTACCCGTGAGGTAGTAGAAGAGCAGGGAGGCCCTATTCCCATTAGTGATGTGATCATCAGTTCAGTGATTTACTTCTTGCTGGGGTACAAGTTTTTTCTGATGCTGGAGAATTATGCTGGCTTTTGTGACAATCCACAGGACATGGTGCTGTCAACGGACGGCTCTTTCATAGGAGGGCTGGTGGCAGCCGGCATTTTTGGGGGTATCCGGTTTTACCAATACAACAAACGGAAGGACGAGAAGCCCAAAAAAGTCAATGTTCAGAAGGGCATTGCAGATGAATTGGGCCCTATATTCCTCATTGCATTTCTGGCAGGGATTATCGGGGCGAAAGTCTTTCACAACATTGAATATTGGGAGGACTTTCTCAAAGATCCGATGGGGCAGCTGCTTTCCTTCAATGGGCTAACTTTTTACGGGGGAATGATCTGCGGAGCTGTCGGTATCCTGTGGTATGTTCATAGCAGGGGGTACCGAATTCTGCCATTTGCGGATGCAGGAGGCATGGTCCTGATGCTGGGATACGGAGTGGGAAGGGTCGGGTGTCACGTAGCTGGTGATGGAGATTGGGGCATTGTGAACAAGGACCCCAAACCGAATTGGCTGAGTTGGTTGCCAGATAACCTTTGGAGCTATAATTATCCCAATAATGTGCTGGAGAGATGTGGACAGCCTGGATGTAAGTTTTCCGAAACGCCCTACCTGATCGACCCTGTGTTCCCTACGCCGGTTTATGAAGTGGTGATGGCCTTGAGCATTTTCACCTTTCTTTGGCTTATCCGCAAGAGATTGCCGTACTGGGGTCAGTTGATGAGTATTTACCTGGTTTTGAATGGATTGGAACGTTTTCTGATCGAAAAAATCCGTGTGAATACAGCTGATGAATATTTTGGTATCGTACTTACCCAGGCGGAAATCATTTCCTTTACTTTTATGTTAATGGGAATAGTGTTATTTATCCTGAGTACCTTCAAGTGGAAGCAAAACCTCAAAAATACCCCGGTAAAGCCGTTAGCAAAAACATAATTTTATGAGTGAAGAGAGGCAAACACATGAGGCGGAGGAAAACCTAATTGAAGAAAAAATGCCTTTTCAGGAGGCAAGTGAGGGGGACTTATTTGCTCATTATGAGTTGGTTGCTACTGGAGGGCAAAGATTGCTGCGCGTAGATAAGTTTTTATCGAACCTTCTGCCCTTTGTTACTCGTTCCAGGCTCAAAAAGGCCAGTGATGCTGGGGCAATTTCAGTTAACGGCAAAGCTGTTAAGATTTCCTACAAAGTAAAACCTCACGACAAGGTTCAACTGATGTTGCCCTATCCGCCTCCACCGGAAATTGAAGCAGAAGAAATTCCCCTGGACATTCGATATGAAGACGAAGACGTTATTGTGATTAATAAGGCCGCAAATGTGGTGTGCCATCCTGCTATAGGTCACCGTCATCACACCTTGATCCAGGGCATCATGTGGCACCAGGGAGTTCGGGGCAGCATTCGTGACTTGGCAGTAGACTCAGTGGTGCGGCCAGGCCTTGTTCATCGCCTGGATAAGGACACCACTGGTATATTGGTGGTAGCCAAAAATGAATTTGCCCTTTCCAACTTGTCACAGCAGTTTTTTAACCGAACCACTAGCAGAACCTACTATGCAGTCGTTTGGGGGGATGTGACGGAAGATAAAGGTACAATTGTAGGTCATATCGGTCGCTCCACCCGGGACAGGAAGCTGTTCCGTGTATATGAGGATGGAACTTATGGGAAACATGCCGTTACCCATTATGAAGTGCTGGAACGATTTGGTGTAGCAACCTTGGTTCAACTTAAACTTGAAACAGGACGAACCCACCAGATTCGGGTACACATGAAATACCTGGGGCATACCTTATTTGGGGATGTGTTTTACGGTGGTGACAAAGTGTTGGCGGGTCCACCTACCCGTAAGTACAAACAATTTGCTCAAAACTGCCTGAAGCTCATGCCCCGCCAGGCCCTCCATGCAAAATCACTGGCCTTTGACCATCCCACAAAAAACGAGCGTCTTACCTTTGAAAGCGATCTACCAGAAGATATGGAAGCACTGATTGCCAAGTTAAGGCATTGGGCGGAGTATGTGGGATAGGGTAGCAGGTATTAGGTGGAAGCTGGAAGGTGATAGGGGTTAGGCATTGATATTCAGTTATTTGGGTTGAATTATGCAACCAGTTCTCCCTTCATCACTTGTTTTCGTATTGACCTAAAACCTAAAACCTAAAACCTAAAACCTAAAACCTAAAACCTAAAACCTAAAACCTAATGCCAACTGCCTCCCTTCCTTCTCTAATCTTCCTCTGGGGCTTTATGGGTTCCGGGAAAACCAGTTTGGGAAAGAAGGTTGCTAATCGATTGGGGTATACGTTTCAGGACCTGGACCATTTGATTGAGGAAAAGGAGGAAAAGACGGTGCAGGAGGTATTTGATGACTCTGGAGAAGGGTATTTTCGACTGGTAGAGCGAGACGTATTACACCAAACCCTCGAAATGAAGGGAGGGCCTTTTCTGATTTCCACTGGAGGAGGAACTCCTTGCTACTATGACAACGCCAGTTGGATGAACGCCCATGGACTGACCGTTTATCTTCGACAAAAGACGGGCATTTTGGTCAGCAGGCTAACCGGCCAAGGGGGGCGCCCTTTGATTAAGCGGATGCCCGCTGAAGAACGGGCCGATCGAATCCATGAAATGATTACCCAGCGCGAACCCTTCTACCTGCAAGCCCAGCGAATTGTTGGGCCAGAAAAGGTGTCTGTTGGGGAAATACTCGACAAAATTGAAGGTTGAAAGCCCTCCTGCTTGGCGAATTTGTAATTATTCTCTTAATTTCCGCCAATCTGAATTTTTAATTTGAAAAAGGTGAATTTATGTGTTCCCTAAAGCAATTCACGGTTCTGGCACTAATCAGCTTGTTGGTCATTCCGACGATGGCCCAATTTGGCAGAAACCGTAAACCTCAGCCAACTTCCACTGAAAATACCGGACACCCGCAACTCCAAGCTGGCCCCATGATTGGCTATGTGGAAATGCGGGAGGTCCAACTATGGGTTCAAACCAAAGGCCCAGCAAACGTATATTTTGAGTATTACGATGTAAAGAAACCCTCTACGGTTTATAAAACCCGAGATGTAAGAACCATTGCTGATCGGGCATTTGTTGCCAAGGTTCTGGCAGACAAAGTTGTTCCAGATCGGGAATATGAATACAGGGTCGTAATTAATCAGCAACAGGTCAAGTTGCCTTATTCAACTCGTTTTCGGACCCGTGCCAACTGGAGGTACAGAACCTCCCCACCTACGCTGAGGATAGCATTGGGGAGTACCAATTTCGTGAATGATGGTTCTGTGGATTTGAGGGGAAATCGGAAGTACGGAGCGGGATACGAAATCTACCAAAGCATCCTTGCCCAAAAGCCTGATATGATGCTGTGGTTGGGAGATAATGTCTTTTACCGAGAGGCTGATTGGTATACCCAGACGGGCAGGTTCTACCGCTATACCTTTGCCAGGAAGATTCCTGAATTGCAGGCATTGTTGGCAGGTACCAGTCACTATGCCATTTGGGATGACCATGATTTTGGCCCTGGAAACAGCGATGGTACCTTCAGAGACAAAGAAGAAAGTCTGGAGACGTTCAAGCTATTTTGGGGTAATCCCACCTATGGAGTACCAGGAATAGACGGTATTTCGACTACTTTTGAACGGTCTGATGTTCAGTTTTTCTTGCTGGATAATCGCTATAACCGCACACCGGAGAATACACGTAGCCAGGCACCTGTTGTATTGGGAAAAGAACAGGTAGATTGGTTGATTTCAGCCCTACTGAGTTCGCAAGCCACATTCAAATTTGTGTGTCTTGGCAATCCCTTTCTGAACGCAGATCGTCAGTTTTCGCATCATATTAATATAGCCCCCAATGAGCGGGAGTACCTATTGGAAGCCATCGCACGTGAGCAGATCAAAAATGTGGTTTTCCTCACGGGGGATCGCCAACATACCGAGTTATCTTACATGAACCGCGGAGGAATAGATATTTATGATTTCACCGTTTCTCCCCTGACTGCCCAGCCTTATGATGCAGAGCAAGAACCTAATCCACTTAGGGTAAGAGATACAAAGACCATCTACAACCAAACCCAGTTTGGACAGCGAAATTTTGGGGTGTTGGAGGTTTACGGAAATAACAAAAACCGGAAACTGAAGCTGGCGGTATTTGATCAAAATGGCACACAGGTTTGGGAGCGACTCATTATTCCTCAGAAATAGATGGGTTATTTTTTCGGCGCAAAGCCCGATAAGATGCAATTTTGTTGAACAAAGATTCCTGCGTGCAGGTTTTTCGATTAATGGATATGACTGAAACCTCCCTCTCCGTACGTGAGCGTACCCAATCACTCATGAATGGCCTTTGTGAGCACCTGTATGAACGAGACGAAGCGGTAAAACTCGCTTTGTTGAGCGCAATAGCAGGAGAAAGTATCTTCTTATTAGGTCCTCCTGGAGTAGGTAAAAGCCTGATTGCACGTAGGTTAAAGCATGGCTTTCGCGACGGACGATCCTTTGAGTACCTGATGAGTAAGTTCAGTACCCCAGACGAAGTCTTTGGGCCAGTATCCATCAAAAAACTCAAGGAGGAGGATCGGTATGAGCGTTTAACAGAACGATACCTGCCGGGGGCAAATATTGTGTTTCTGGATGAAATTTGGAAAGCAGGTCCAGCTATACAGAATGCCTTGCTTACCATCGTGAATGAGAAAATCTATCGCAACGGGGAGCAAGACATCAAAGTAGACATCAAAGGAATTATCACTGCCTCAAATGAACTGCCGCCACAAGGCAGCAGCCTGGATCCCCTTTGGGACCGCTTCTTGATCCGGTATGAAATGGGTAATGTGCGCCAAAGCCGAAATTTTCTCAACATGATTACCGATACTGAAGACGTTTACGCGGACCCGCTGCCGGTAGAAGTAAAGCTCTCGAATCAGGAAATTGATGAGATGAGCAAGGAAATTGATAAGGTAGAGGTGCCGGCGGAAGTCCAAAATACCCTCCAAGTCCTTCGGCTGAAACTGGATGCTTACAACGAGCGGCCCAATACTACCCGGGCCATCAAAATTTATGATCGCCGTTGGAAGAAGATCGTTCGCTTGCTCAGAACCTCTGCCTATCTCAACGGTCGAACATCGGTAGACCTGATGGACTGTTTCTTGATGGTACATTGTCTGTGGGGGCACCCGGACCAGCGGGAAGTGGTGCAGGAATTGGTGAGTGAATCCATTCGAAAGCACGGCTACTCACTGGCGGTCAACCTGACCATGCTCAAAAAGGAAATGGATGCATTTGAAGTGGAAGTGGACCAGGAAATTCGGATTAAGCATACGGTTGCAGAAGATCGACTCATGCCCATGCACGATGAGTACTACGAATTGTTGGAGGCCAATAAGAACTTTGAAGGGAAATTCATCAAAATTGAAGAGTTCAATAACCTGAGTCGGGAGGACATGGCCGTGATCAATATTTATGATGAAGGCCTGAACCTCCTCCGGCGACTTAAAGCCAAAAGAAGCGCAACTGAGAACGCGATTGACATCAATTTTAACTCAGTAGAAAAAGTTATCCCCCTGCAAACCAAACAGGTCGAGCGAACCGAAGTGATTTATAAAAAGCCCCATGCTTTGGTCGAAAAGCATTGGGAAGACCGCGTAGAACAACTCAACGAATACCTTCGCACCCAGCAGCAGCGACTTGATCAGGAACAACCCGATGAGGTAGCAGGGCTAGAAGAGAATTTGTTTGTGCCTTCCAGGCTGAGCGAGATTGTTACTGCTAACCTTCGGGAAGTTTCTGAAGCATTGAAACAGTTGAAGCTCCGACTGGATAAGGTCCAGCATGCGTATGGGAGTTTGTAGGTGAAAAAATCTGCTCAGTACGATAAGGGAGAAATACTCTTTCACTGTCCAAGAGATAGAGAATAGGATACAATTGCGGGTAAATTAGCCGTACCTTAGCTTAAAGTGGCGTTGATATTCGTCTTATCAGAAAAATGACTTTCATGAAAAAGAGAACGAGCAGTTATTTCTTCTATGCATGGCTGATGTGCATGTTGTTTTCTCTCCAAACTGTGATGGCACAAACCCAGATGGATGATGTGGTGTATTTGAAAAACGGAAGTATCATCCGGGGGACCATCGTTGAGCAAGTGATAGGAGAATATGTGAAAATTGAGCTGATGGGTGGGAGTATTTTTGTATTCAAAGAGACAGAAGTAGATAAAATTACGCGAGAAGCATCTGCTCGTCCAGTGCCTCAACTGGAAGAAACCCAATACGCGAAATTGAGCCTGCCACGCCGGGAACGCCCTTACACCTTCCGTGAACGCGGCATATACAATTTAGGCTCAATGGCATTTGCATTTGGCCAGCATGCAACCGGTTCATTTGCGATGAATTACAGTGTGCTCTACCGTACTGGGTTTACCTTTAAGCGTTCCCTGGCGGTTGGTGCGGGACTGGGGGTAGATTTCTACAGGGAAGGACTGACCGTACCGGTCATACTAGATGTTCACGGTGACCTGGGAAGACCCAGTCGGATCATGCCCCATTACTTTGTGAATGTTGGATATGGGTTTGGCGCAGGTATTGCCTGGGATACAGAGCAATTTGACGGTGGGCTGATGGGGCATGCAGGTATCGGATGGAAGATCAACACCCGAAATCGAACCGATTGGGCCATTACGTTGGGATATAAGTTTCAGCAGACCGATCAGATCACCAACCAATGGATAGATAATCCCGGGCAGCCAGGCACCTTTGAACCCATTCGCATTGAAGGGGAGCGAACCTATAGAAGAATCATAGCTCAGGTAACTTTTGGGTTTTGAGAAAAAATCTTGGAGAAAAAAAATCCCGATGATCACTCACCGGGATTTTTTGTTGGTTCAATTGTAACATTACAGCACAACGACAGAGTTCTCTGCATCGTGAAATGGAGTAGGAGCGAACTTGTCCGCTTCCTCGTCGTTTATCCAGCCCTTACCTTCTACCAGGTAACGGAATTGATACTCGCGCCCGGCTTCCAGCTCCACAGTAGCACTGTAGCCACCTGCTTTCAGTGCCTTCATCGGGGCTGCCTGCTCATCCCAGTTGTTGAAATCACCTACCAGGTGAACGTGCTGGGCACCGTTTACAATGTCCTTTGGTAACTTGAAGGTCACTTTGCAAACTGGCTTGCTCTTCAAAAACTTCTTCTTGATACTCATCTTGACTTCAAAAAAATTAGTTTAGACTTTGCGGGCAACACTGGCAACCAGTGAGTTGCCCTTTCGACGCGGTCAAATACAAAATTATTTTCATCTTTTCCAACACGATTCTTTTCGGAAAACAGTTTCGTCTGATAAAGTTTTACGACCCGCGGTTTTTTTGAAAAACTCTCAATCCTTTCGATGGGAATTATCCCATTAAGTGCCCGAGATGTACCGCCTCATTTTTTCCAATGCAAATGGAGTCTCAACCCCAACAAAAAATCCAGTGACGATTGCAAAAAATATTTTTAGATTTCGCGCTTCTAGCTCCAATATGATATCCACGACAATCATCATTGATATCATGAAAATAAAAAGGTAAAAAGCCCATACCCTGTAATTTTTCTGAAACCACCTGATAATTTTGATCATTTCATCGATTTTTGATGATATCCAAAATAATAACAATGCCAAGCAAAATGGCCATAGACCAAAGGGAAACCCTTGCAAATAAGGAATTTGGATCATATTCGAACAATAGATCAATAATCAATAATCAATAATCAATATTATGCCGATTGTACCCCATATTATCCACCTGAAAATGGGGGTATTGACCTTCGGAAGGTTCATGAGGGTCCTATTGCTTACGAATCTTTCTCTTTCACTGAAACTACGTTGTCTTTCGGGGTCCGGTCGATGAGTTTATTGATAGGGTCAATCCCCACTTTGTAGGGCGTTGTTTCTACTTCAATTGAAAAAGTCATCTCCTCTTGATCTACCTTGTGCTTCTGCAGGTATATCAAGCTGTCCTTGCTGTCTGATCCTTTTGCATACACCCCCACATCAATCCAGTCATTGATCGGAATGATGGATTCCTTGCCCAAGCTATCTGCTCGATACTTTTGACATTTGGTTTCCAAGTTGACCAAGTATTTCCCTTCATCAGTTGTGGTGTAGGTTCCCGACTCAGCCCGGTTTTCGTACAAGGTGATGGTCTCAAACATATCGGTGATGATGTGTTGCAAACTGTCCGGGGTCACTTCTCTGAAATAGTTGAGAAGCTCAAGTGTGGTGATGTACCGATCCTCACGATAGGCCCAGTCTTCAATGCACCTGCTAAGGGCTATGTTTACACTGTCTTCCGAGATGTAATCCTGGAAGGCATACATCACCACAGCACCCTTTCGATAGCGGATATACGATTGCTGTTCTTCTTCTGCCAGGGGCATTTCCTTTTTGGTTTCACGGGATCTGCCGCTGAGGTAACGGTCAAGTTCATACTTCAGGAATTTCTGCATGATTTCGGGGCCAAATTCCTGCTTCAATACCATTAGAGAAGAATACTGGGCCATGGTTTCTGAAAGCATACCATTCCCTTTCACCTTGGCCTCGGTCACCTGGTGGGCCCACCATTGGTGCGCGATTTCGTGGGCGGTTACCTCAAATCCAAAATCCACGTCGTCTTCGCCAACATCCAGTACAAAACCCATTGCCTCAGAAAAAGGAACTGTATTGGCAAAAGACTGGGCAAAACTTCGGTACCGAGGGAACTCGATGATGCGTAACTGACGGTATTGATAAGGGCTGAAATTTTCCGAAAAATAGGCCAGTGATTTTTTCATGGAATTCATCATGGATTCCAGGTTATAGGTATGGGCTGGGTGGTGATAAATCTCCAATTTGATGCTGTCAATTTCATCTCGCATCACCTCATACCTGCCGGAGACCATGGCATAGAAGTTTAAAATGGGCTGGTCCATTTTGTAATGGAAATACCGCCGTCCGTCTTTTTCCCATTCCTTCTGGAGGTACCCCGGCGCAATAGCAACCTGATCCGCTGAAGTACTCATGATGATCTCAAACTTGATCCGGTCGGCGTCATCGCCTATCAGGTTTTGGGTATACCCCTTTGGATCATCTCGATCGAGCATCCGATCTCTCTCCGCAGGTAAGCCCTGGTCCTTACGGTCATCTTTTCTAGAAAGCTCCTGGTCACGTGAATACCCTAAACTTGGGAAATAGGTATTGGTAAAAAAGGTGCCATTGTAGACCACATTGGTATTGGAACCGCTCTCCACAAATCCTTTTGTAACAAACTCACAGGCAAAATTCATGACAACAGAATCTCCCGGGGTAAGGGGTTGCGTAAGCTTATATACCTCGAATCCGAAATCCTCATAGGTTGTATCCAGGACGTACTCTCGGTCAAAAACCAGCGAAGTGACCTCCAATTGATCATCGGAGGGGTGCTGGATAAGAATTTCGGAGATGGATTGAATAGATTTATTTTTTAAAACAAAGAAGCCCCTTGTGTTGAAGTCTCTCCTTTCAGGAAAAACATCCACTTCGAGGTATGTCTCAGTTATTTTGGGCTGGATGGCATCCCCGTACAAGGGCTTGAGGGTCTTTTCATATGCAGCGCGTAGCTCTTCTACCTGATCAGAGTTGCGGTATTCATTCAGGATATTGGTGTTGTAAAAGATGTAGAAGCCACTGCTGACAAACAGAATCAGGGTCGAAAGCCCAAAGATCAACAACGGACGTGTGAATCGTTGTTTGGCAAGCTTAACACGAGTTTTCAGCACCAGGTCAGTTCCTCGTACGGAGAAGGATACGGCTAGGGCAAAAAGTATTCCTACGAAGGCAAACCAATAGGTTTGGAACCAACTGAAAGATGGGACATAATGACCATAGGTGTTCATGTCTGAAAACCTTCCTAGGCCACCACTATTGAATTGAAGCAAATTGTGCTCTAGCCCCAACTGGTCCAACACAAGCGTACTGATGAAAAAGATAACGATCAGTGCGTGACCCAGGAATTTCTGGTTGGCAAGCACATGAATAAAAAAGGCCAGAAGGGTAAATGACAGCAAACCAGGGTAGGTTTCTCCATAAAGATAACCGAGGTATACGCCAAACTGGATATCAAAAAATCCTTTTGAAGCTTGAATGCTAACCCCTACCAACATGAGCAGCAATAGCATCACGAACAGGACAAATCCCATCCCCAGAAATTTACTAGATAGACCAACAAAGTTGGGAACAGGTAAGGTATCATAAATCTGGTTCATTTTGAGGTCCCGTTCCCGCCAGATCAATTCCCCTGAGTAAAACACGATAATGATGAGGAAGAACAGGTTGAAGCCATTTAGCAGCTCTACCATGGAATAGGTGGTGGGGAGGGCACTGGTTCCGTATACTTGGTTCATGTTTAAGCTATTTGTAATGAGGATAAATATCCCAATAGCGGTGATGGCGATGAACGGAACTGATCTAACGACTTCACGTGCATAAAGTCCGGAGAGGTTAACAACTTGTTTGATATACGTACTTATTCCGAGTTTTTGTGTGGTGGCTGGAATGGCAATTTCAGCAGCAGGTGTTTTGCGAATGCTAGCCTTTCGTTTTTTAAACAGGCTCCCTTTTACCACATTAAAATTGAAAGCCAAGTAAGTTAGTAGCAAGCTCGCCACACCAACCGTAACCCAAATCAATCGATTTTGAAAGATCATCCCCACTAGGGGTACAACCTGTGTATTTTGCTCTTCAATTGTCCAGTACTGGGTGAAAATGCTGACGGTCCTTAAGCCGAATGGATCTAGGAGTGCTGCTATGGTTTTACTTTCAAGGTCTCGCAGCAGGTTCCCTGCAACAATCCATAATGCCAGCAGGGCTATCCCTTGTACATACACGAAGAGTAGCTTTCGGGTAAGTGCTCCAAAACTGAAAAACAGACACCCCATGAATAACATATTGGGTACCAGAAAAAAGAGGTAAGGTTGAATGAAGTGCCACGCATTGAAAGGGAGGAATTTATCTGCATCTAGCCATGGCATAACAGAACCAATCATCAGCCCAAGGGGAATGCCCAATGAGATGAACAGCAATACGCTAAACGAACCCAGAAAGCGACCAAAAAGATAAGGTCCTTTTTTCATCCGGGTTGTGAACATCATGCTTTCGGTCTTATGCTCAAAATCTCGAAGAACAGGTACCCCCATTACGGCTGACACAATGAATATCCCAATAATGCTCCCTAAGAGTAAGGTCATAGTGGTTATGACAGTGGGTGCGTTCTGTTTGACCTGGCCCACACCTCCTCCGACCACAATGTCTTCTACTGCCATTCCGGCAAATGATAGCAGAAGAAGAATCGCAAAATATATATAGGTTGCCGGCCGGGTAGCCCGGTATTTAAGTTCGAATGAAAGTACGTTTAGCAGCATGGAAATGACAAATTGTTAATCAGCAATAATGTTAACTATTATTTAATGGCTACGACCCTGAAGCTATCACCTCTTAGCCAGCTACAGCCTCTTTTTTATGGGCAAAAATAAAGGAGAAATACACATCCTCCAGGTCAGGAGCTACAGGGGAAAACCCATCTTCAGGTTGGACATCGCTGAGCACATGAATTTCAGGTTTCCCTGAAATGAGTTTATCTGAAATTACCTGATAAGCAGTTTTATAGGTGTCTAGGTCTGCTTTTTCAATTCGCTTTTTCCATACTTTTCCCTCCAGCTTTCCAATTGCGTGTAAGGGATGTTCCTGAGTTAGGATCGTTCCTTCATTAATGATCGCCATATCCGTACATAATTCCTTGACATCATCTACAATGTGGGTAGACAAGATCACAATTGCCTGCTCGCCAAGTTCTGCCAAGAGGTTGTGAAAACGGTTTCTTTCCGCCGGGTCCAGGCCTGCTGTGGGTTCATCCACGATGATCAACTTTGGGTTGGAGAGCAGTGCCTGCGCAATCCCAAACCGCTGGCGCATACCGCCAGAATATCCACCAAGGTTTTTCTTTCGGACGTGATATAAATTGGTTTTTTGCAACAATGCCTTGACCAGTTCTTTTCGTTCCCCCTTTTGGGTAATTCCTTTTAAAACGGCTAAGTGATCCAGTAAGAGCTCTGCACTCACTTTAGGGTACACGCCAAATTCCTGAGGTAGGTAGCCCAAAATTTTCCTCACTTCATCTTTTTGCTTCAGTACATCCAATCCTTCCAGGGTGACTTCTCCGGTGTCTGCCTCTTGTAGGGTAGCAAGTGTCCGCATCAGGGAGGATTTTCCAGCACCATTGGGTCCAAGGAGCCCAAACATTCCTGTGCTAATTTCCAGGCTTACTGATTTCAGGGCTTGGGTGCCGTTGGGATAGGTTTTGGATAAGTTGTTGATTGAGAGTTTCATAAAAGGAGAAAAGAAGGGTTAGCTAAAATCAGAAAAGGGGAGCCTGGAGGCTCCCCGAAAAAGCGGACTACGAGTAAATCATCCTTGTAAAGATTAAGAAAAGCAACTTTTATTGGTTGTCTTTGGAAAATTAATCAAAAAGTAGGGTTACCTGCATCCAGGTTGCAACAGGCTCCTGGTCGATCATGGCAGGATAAAACTGAAGATCCTGAATGAAATGACCAGCTTGCTGAAAGTTAGTGGCTTCATCCATCAGGTGGGTTACATATTTTCCTTCACGATCCACATAAACGTTTACCGTTAACTCGCCTTTAAGTGAAATACATTCTGCCGCATAATAATAGACAATTGACTGCCTAACTTGATCAAGGTTGATCACCTCTGGCATACTGGATAAAGGTACTTGTTCAGTATCAGACTCAGCGAGTACAAATGCTGATTTATCCGGTGAATCTGCCTCATAGCCTGTGTATGCGTAGGCTGCTTCGTGAAAGCTATCTGGCTCAAAAGAACTGTTCTGTGCATGTGCAACAAAAAGACCTAAGAAGAATGCTAGAGTGATAAGGAGTGCGGTGATGGCTTTCATAATGCGTAATCTTTATTGGATACTCATTATACCCCTAGGTCACATACCGCGTTTTCCGCAATCTACCAAGAGAGGTTTCGGTTCTGCGAAATGGGCTCCTTATTCTGCGAAATCCTTATAGATTTTTCGCCCCAAACGTATCACCTTGCCTGACGTCTCCTGTCTGAAATCCCTTCTTAAACCACCGCATACGCTGCTCGGAGGTCCCATGTGTAAAAGATTCAGGAACCACATACCCCTGGGCTTGCATTTGCATCCGGTCATCCCCGATTGCCTGGGCAGCCCGAAGTGCCTCTTCTATGTCCCCGGCTTCCAAGAGGTTTTTCTTTTGGGTATGGTGGGCCCAAACGCCGGAAAAGAAATCAGCTTGTAGCTCCAGCCTAACTGAGAGGTTGTTGTATTGGGTTCTGCTGATTCTGCCGCGCTGTGCGTCAACCTGATCGGTAATGTCCAGGAGATTTTGAACATGATGTGCCACTTCATGGGCCACCACATAAGCCATGGCAAAATCGCCCGGAGCCCCAAACCGGTTTTTTAGCTCACCATAAAAACTTAGGTCTATGTACATCTTCTCATCTGCTGGACAATAGAAGGGGCCGGTAGCGGAAGAACCCATGCCACAGGCTGATCGTACCTGACGGTCATATAAAACCAGGGTAGGTTTTCGGTAATTCATGCCAAGTTCTTCTCGGAAAATCTTCACCCAAACATCTTCTGTTTCTTTTAAAACAACCGATACAAACTCCGCCAATTCATCATCTGGACGGGCACCAGCAGGTGCTTGGGTTTGGGGAGCCGCAACAGGTGCGCCTCCTCCTACCTGCTGTAGCAGGGTGAGGGGATTTTCTCCTATGATAAATGAGAAAATGACGATCAGAATGATTCCACCAATGCTCAAACGCCCCCCTGTACGCCGAAAACCCCCACCTCCACCTCTTCCACGACGGTCTTCTACATGTGAGCTTTTTTGCCTGCCTTTCCAGCGCATAGGATCTGAGGGTTAATGGTTGCCCTAATATAGGGCTTTTTCCATTTCCCACTCATTGGCTTCCCAAAATTCACGCTCCAATCTTTCCCTGTGATCAGGATGTGCAATTTCAATCAGGGCACGTGCTCGTTGCCGGATATTTTTTCCAAAAAGGAAAGCAGTACCGTACTCTGTTACCACATAGTGGACGTGGGCACGGGTAGTTACGACTCCCCCTCCTTTTCTTAAAAACGGGACAATTCTGCTTTCCCCTTGGGAAGTAGTGGAAGGCAAGGCGATGATGGGTTTTCCTGCTTCTGAGAGAGACGCTCCTCGGATAAAATCCATTTGTCCACCAACCCCGCTGTAGTACCTCAGTCCGATTGAGTCAGAAACCACCTGGCCGGTAAGGTCTACCTCGATGGCACTATTGATAGCAGTCATCTTGTGACATTTCTTGATGACAGAGATATTATTTACATAAGCGATATCTAGCATGCGCACTAAAGGGTTGTCGTCGATGAAATCGTATAACCTGCGAGTGCCCATGACAAATCCTCCCACAATTACCCCATGATGGTTCTTTTTATACTTTCCGGTAATTACGCCTTTTTCAACCAGGTCAATCACGCCATCAGAGAACATCTCACTGTGAATACCGAGGTCTTTGTGACCTTCTAGTGCTTTCAGGGCGGCATTGGGAATTGCCCCAATGCCCATTTGCAGGGTTGCCCCGTCCTCTATCAGCGAGGCTACTTGCTGACCAATAGCCTGTTGTACAGGGGTCAATGCAGGTGGATTAAGCTCATATAAAGGAGTATCCACCTCCACAAAAGCATTTAGCTTGCTGATGTGTAGAATGCCATCTCCATGGGAACGAGGCATATTGGGGTTAATCATAGCAATGACGTACTTGGAACATGCTATGGCCGCTAAACTTGTGTCAACGGATACCCCTAAGGAGCAAAACCCATGTTTATCCGGTGGAGAAATTTGTACCATGGCCACATCCAAGGGTAAATGCCCTCTGCGGAACAATAAAGGTACTTCGGAAAGGAAAATGGGAACATAATCTGCTCGGCCTTCATTGGTGGCCTGCCTGACATTCGGACCCAGGAAAAGGGAATTCACCCGGAAGCTATCCTTGTACTCGGGCTTGGCATAATCTGCACGGCAGTTGGTGTGGAGATGGACAATTTCCACACCTCGCAGGCTGTCAGCTCTAGCCACCATGGCATCAATGAGGGGCTGGGGTGCTGCCGCAGCACTGTGTACAAACACACGGTTATTTGATTGGATGACCTTTACGGCCTCTTCTGGTGAAACAGGATGATACATAAATGTTAGTTCTTTCAGGCAAAGAACTTCTCGACCATCAGGACAATCAATGAGTTAGGTCAGCCTGCTCAGTTACTTTCCTCTTCCCTCAACCATTACCACCAGGGTATAGAAAATAATGCGGATATCCAGGGCAAATGACATATTTTCCAGGTACAATATGTCAAACTTCAGGCGCTCAATCATTTCATCCACATTTTCTGCATACCCATACTTTACCTGCCCCCAAGAGGTGATCCCTGGTCGGACCTTGTGCAGGTGCCGGTAGTGAGGCGCACGCTGTACAATCTGGTTGATGAAAAAGGTTCTTTCGGGTCTGGGGCCTACTATGCTCATGTCACCTTTTAACACATTCCAAAATTGTGGGAGTTCATCCAGGCGAAGCTGACGAAGAACTTTTCCCACTTTGGTAATCCTGGGGTCTGTGTCGCTGGAAAGTGCAGGTCCATGTTTTTCGGCATCCACATACATGGACCTGAATTTATAAATGAAAAAGGGTGCCCCGTTTTTTCCTATTCGTTCCTGCTTGAACATCACCGGGCCCTCAGAATCCATTTTTATTAAAATGGCCACCACTGCATAAATAGGAAGCAGCAGGATAAGGGCAAAGAGAGCAAAAAAAATGTCGAAGGTTCGCTTGAGGACTTGCTCCCAAGGCTTGATGATCTGGGGGTAAACCTCAATGAGGGGTTCCCCGAGGATATGGTTCGCCTTTACGCTGCCCACCAAATAATCATAAATGCCAGGTAATATCTTTATGTAAGCATTAGTTTGATCACACCTTTTGATGACCTCATTGGTCAGGTGCTGTTCGGATTCTTCCAAGGCAATGATGACTTCCTCAATCTTTCGGGTTCGGATGATGTCCGAGAGGCGTTCAAGCGATCCGAAGTTTTTCAACTTGCCGAAAAATAGGTTATGGCCACAGGAGGATGCGCTCACGAAGCCCCCAAATTGGTACCCAAGTCCTCGTCTTCTGTTTTCAAGGTCTTCATAAATCCTGAGTGCCCGTGGGCCACAGCCAACAATGAGGGTGGGAAACC
Organism: Bacteroidota bacterium; assembly: GCA_039024295.1. Taxonomy (GTDB): domain Bacteria; phylum Bacteroidota; class Bacteroidia; order J057; family J057; genus JBCDIQ01. Next base: position 18,197 of record JBCDIQ010000016.1, read on the forward strand.
CCCATTTTCGTTTAGCAATATTAGATTTTGTCCTGGAGGTAATAATAATTCTTACGAAGGCCACACAGCTAAACTGCAAGGACATATAGGTCGTAAGGGTAAATCGATATTTGCTATAATCTGGTACCCGGTCGTCCAGAAATACCGAGAAAAAGATGATCAGCACCCCCATAAGGGTGTATTTCAAAATTTGGGTAAATTCATCAAGTCTGGACCTGCGAAAGGGTTTTGCATACAAGCCTGCTATGGCATAAACGGCCAACCAGTAACTTGCAATCACGACGGCATTGATAAACTGCTGACTTTCTAGTGCTTCGTCGCGGTTTTCCAGGACGGTCCTGCGGAGCACCACAAAAAACAGCCATACCCCATAGGATACCATGAAGTCTGCAAGCAGATAAATTAATACCAGGGTACGCCGTTGGCTCATATCAAATCATGTACAATCCGCACATTGTCCAGGAATAAGTCTCCTGGAAGACCGTCTGTATTCGCTTGAATATACAACCGAAACTGGGTTACCCCAGAGAGTGCACGCACTTCGTCTGTAAGGTTTACATAAATTTGGGTCCAATCTTCCCGAGGGCGAAACACAATATTTTTAGGAATAAACTCTCGGGTGGTGGTCTCAACGATGAGTCCTACCTGGAAGGGCACCGTACCACGATAGGTTATTTCTGCAAAAGTTGACCGTGCTCCCGTTTGTGGTAAGGGAAAAGCAATATTGGTTGCGGTGAGCAGCTCAAAGGTATTGCTCCCAAATTCTACCTGGCCGCACCTCCTGCCTTGGAAGGGAGAAACGGAGCTAATTCTTATGATGGTAGAAGAAGGAGATGTTAGCAGATTGGCAAAATCAGAGGAGCCGTCCTCAAAGTATTCTTCAAAAGGAAATTTAATGATTGTGTCTACTGGCAGGTATTGAAATTCTGGGATATACCTGAAGGTGTCCAGGGGTTCAACGTTTATTTCGGTGAGTTCAGATTGAAGAAATAAGTACCTACTTCTGGCAATGCTCAATCCGCTTTCCACAATCCCTGGAGCAAAAAGGAACCGATTGAAGTCACCGGGGTATACCGGAATGGTAAAGGGAATTTCATATACCCCTGCAAAATCGGGTCCTTGGTCCAGCCAAATGTCTTTGATGGCAATATTGGACCTTTCACTGCCGCCTGGGCGTACTTGTACCCGGGCCTCGGAGACTTCGATGTAGATAGGAAGTTCTTCCTCCGGGTTAATGAGATCGCAGCCTGCGATCAGCAGCAGGGTTAAACATGCGAACAACACCTCGGTTAATTTCATAGGAATAATTTATGACTTGCAAATATAAGATAAAAAGCCGCTATTTTGGGAGATATGAAGCGATTTTGGCACCTGTGTTGGACATGGCTCTTATTACTTCTTTTGCCAGCTTGTGCAGATAAAATTGATCCGGCCTGGGAAGAATTACCCGTTCCGGTGGATGAGGCCCTGCATGATATACTGTTTATCGATGAAAAGGAAGGATTCGTGGCCGGAGGAAGTAGATGGGAGCGTGATCGCATGCTTCGAACCCTGGACGGAGGTCAATCCTGGGAAGTATTTCCTGAGGTATATGGCAAAAGCTTGTTGGGGATTGCTGCAAGGGATATTCACACGTGGTGGACCTCTGGGGTAGACGGAAAAGTGCTTCGCTATCAGGAAGATGAACCGGTGGAGGTAGATCAGTTATTTTATTGGACCCCTATGCATGCCTTGGCTTACTCAGGAGATAGCCTGTTGGTTTCTGTGGGGGGAGATGGGTATAGCTTTGGCCAAATTGCAAAGTCTTTAGACAATGGGAATACCTGGGCATTGGTAGATACCTTTAGTTTTGAATTGAGAGATGTGGATTTTTCCTTAAACAGCCGCTTGGTTACCTGCGGGTATGGGGCGATCATGTATTCGGATGATCAGGGCCTGAACTGGCAGTTTTCGGATGCAGAAGGAGAATTTTTTTCGGCGATAGATTTTCCCTCTCCCAAAAAGGGATACGCAGTGGGTCGAACCGGGCATATTTATGTTACAGACGATGGAGGGGCTACCTGGAAGCAACAACGAAATGGGGATTCATTGCTTAAAAATCGACACCGATACAACGATGTCATGTTCATTGATCCTGAAATTGGGTATGTGGCAGGAGATGAAGGAGTACTTTTGCGCACCACGGATGGGGGAGATAGCTGGAAAGAAGTCAGCACCCAAACCGAAGATGATTTCCTGGCAGTAAGTGTTCCTGTTCCGGGGGTGGGATACGTCAGTACGAGCACCGGACGTGTATTCCGGTTTAGGGAATGAGCAGAAGTGTAAGCTAACCGAAGAATCGTGTAGGAAAAATACCTTAGTTTAGGCCTAATTTGGCGTTATAGTTACAGCCGGGGGATTTTCCCGGAACATGCTTACCCGAAAAGACTCGAACGATGATTCGCTTGCACTCGATTTCAACTTGTTCGCTTTGTTTGCTATTGCTGCTTATAGGCTTAAGTGCCTGTTCCACAACCAAAAAGGCAGATAAGTATGGCTACCTCCTGGATAAAAACAGCCGTAAAACTGTTTCTGGGACCACCTATTCGTCGAGGGAGCCATTTATGACGATAGATATTGCCGTGCTGGATACAGTGGGCAAGCGTCCGGTTGTACCTGATAGCCCTCCCATTGTTGTCAATAAACCCAAGCCAAGGTCCAAGCCAGCTCCTGAAAAAGAGGTGAAATCTACCAAGGTTACCAAGAGACTGATCAAGACGGCACATTCTTATATTGGAACGCCCTACAAATATGGAGGGACGAGCCGAAAAGGAATTGATTGTTCAGGCTTGGTGTTTTTAAGTTATCAGTCTGTTAAACGAAAAGTTCCCCGCTCTTCTTCCCAGCTTTCCAAAACAGGGAAAGTGGTTAAGAAAGGCAAAATCTCCCCGGGAGACCTAGTATTTTTTAGCACAGGTAATGGAAGCCGAATCAACCATGTAGGGATGGTAACCAAGGTTAGAGGCCGAGAAGTAACATTTATTCATGCAACCGTCAGTCGTGGTGTTCGGGAGGACACCCTTGATGATGGCTATTGGAGTAAACGATACCGGAAGGCCCGCCGAATCTGATATTTTCCCGTATTTTTTGTGTATCTTTGTGCCCCATTATTAAGAGCCAAAAATACGCTTTATGGACTTGTCTGTTGTCATTCCTCTATATAATGAAGAAGAGTCCCTCCCTGAATTGGTGACTTGGATTGATCGCGTAGTAAAGGAAAAAGGATATTCACATGAGGTTATCCTGGTGGATGACGGCAGCAAGGATAAATCCTGGGAAGTAATTGAAAACCTTGGAACCCAATTTTCTGAGGTACGTGGCATCCGGTTCCAGCGTAATTATGGTAAATCTGCTGCTTTGCACGTAGGATTTGAAGCTGCTGAAGGGGATGTGGTGATCACCATGGATGCTGATTTGCAGGATAGCCCTGATGAAATCCCTGAACTATACCGGCTAATTACCGAAGAAGGATATGACTTGATCTCCGGATATAAGCAGAAACGCTATGATCCGATCTCTAAGACTATCCCTTCTAAGTTTTTCAACTATGTGACCCGCATTGTATCGGGGATTCATAACCTTCATGATTTCAACTGTGGCCTAAAGTCTTACCGAAAGGAAGTGGTCAAAAACATTGAGCTGTACAGCGAAATGCACCGTTATATTCCTGTTCTGGCCAAATGGGCAGGATTTGATAAAATCGGAGAAAAAGTTGTGGAACACCGTGCCAGAAAATACGGTACCACAAAATTTGGCTTAAACCGCTTTGTAAACGGATTTTTGGACTTGATCACTATTACCTTTACAGAAAAATACCTCAAGCGCCCGATGCACTTTTTTGGTACTTGGGGGGTGTTTTTTGCTATGATCGGAGGATGTGTGTTGGTATACTTGGCATTTATCCGTCTGGTGCTGGGAATTTGGATTTCTCATCGAATTCCCGCTCTTCTATTTGGTTCCTCTACCTTCTTGTTGGGCATGATTTTGCTTTCTACCGGTTTGCTTGCCGAACTCATGAGCCGTAATTCAACAAGAAGAAATGAATATAAAATCAAGGATCGGCTGGAAAACACCAATCAGCAAATTTCCTTCAAAAATTAATATGGCTTTCAGGATTCAGTTGCTAGAAAGTGAGGTCGAATGTCACGCTGAAAACTGATACTTGAAGACCCAAACCCGAACCTTTTTTCCTTGAGCCTCAAACCTAATACCTAAAAGCTAATAGCTCTATTCTTATGAACCACTACCTCGTTTCCGGCGGCTGCGGATTTGTTGGCCGCAACATGGCCAAGCATTTATACAAGACGACCTCAGATACCATCATCATTGTAGACGACCTTTCCGTAGGGGTGGGGGTAGAAACCTGGCTAGGGTGCGAAGAACTATTTGGGAGTTTATCCCCTGCGCGCATAGAAGGAAATATTGAGTATTGGGGAGCAGAGGAGCGGTTTGTATTCTGGAAAGGAGATTTTCGGCACTTTCTTCGGCATATGCTGGACGGAGAAAACTGGTTAAAAGATACCTTTGGTGTTACCCGCTTTCAAGATGTCTTTCACTTTGCTGCGATTGTTGGGGGACGGGCAAAAATTGATGGTGACCCGATGATGGTGGCCTTGGATCTTTCTATAGATGCAGAATTTTTCTATTGGGCAGTTCGGCACAAGCCTGCACGGGTAATGTTCCCTAGTTCTAGTGCTGCTTATCCGGTCAATCTTCAGGGAGAAAAAGGCTTTGTGGCCCTGGCGGAAACTGATATTGACTTTGAAACTGGAAACCTGGGACAGCCTGATATGACCTATGGGTGGTCCAAGCTTACCGGGGAATACTTAGCTCGAATTGCCGCCAAGTATTACGACCTTCACGTTGCCTGTGTGCGCCCATTTTCTGGCTACGGCGAAGATCAGGACCTGAGTTACCCTATTCCTGCCATTGCAGCTCGTGCTGCCGGAAAAGAAGATCCCTTCGAGGTCTGGGGAACGGGTAAGCAAGGTAGAGATTTCGTTCACATCGACGACTGCATTGATTGTATCCTGTTTGCGCTTGACAATATCAAGGATGGCTCAGCCATCAACATTGGCTCTGGAAAAATCACTTCTTTTCTGGAGATCATTGATCTGTTCACGGAATTTGCCGGGTACCAACCCACCATCAAGCCACTATTGCATAAGCCAGTGGGCGTACATGCGCGCCATGCGAACATGGACTACGTATTTGACTCCCTCGGGTGGAAGCCCAAAATTTCCCTTCGTGAGGGAATGAAACGGGTGTATGAGCAGTCTGTTAAGAATTTGTAGGAATCACACTTGCATTAGCTTCAGAAAATCAAACTCGAACCCCGGCATAATATCTTCTCCAGTCAGTGTTCGTTGAAACCCTTCCAGCTTTTCAGGTTCTCCGGCTTGGTGATAGACGTGGATATGCTCGTTTTCTGGATCCACAAGCCATCCCAAGCGCACCCCATTAGCGATCCATTCTTCCATTTTATCTTGAAGGCGGGGAAGGCTGTCAGTTTCCGACTTGACTTCTACAATGAAATCAGGAACTGTAGGAAGAAACTTCTTTTTCACCTCATGAGGAATGGAATCCCATTTCTGCTGATTGAGCCAACTCGCATCTGGTGACCTCATAGCACCATTTGGTAAAATAAAACCCGTGGATGAGCTAAAAGATGCACCCAAGTGGGATTTGTCACACCAATCGGTAATTGCATGAATAAATTTTGACTCATAATAGCCGGAATACCCACCAGCAGGAGACATAACCACAATATTTTGGTCAGCATCCCGCTCAATTTGCAGGTAACTATTCTCTTGGCAGAATTCAAAGAATTCGTCTTCCGTCATGTTCTCTGAATAATTTTTTATGGAGTGTCCTTCGAAAATGATCATAATTCATTCATTTTGATGGCCGTAAGCAATCATTCAAGTGATAATCTCCGAAAATCAAACTCGAATCCCAGCAGAACATCTTCTCCAGTCAGTGTTCGTAGAAACCCTTCCAGCTTTTCAGGTTCTCCGGTTTGCCGGTAAATATAGATGTGTTCATTTTCTGGATTCACGAGCCACCCTAACCGCACTCCATTTGCGATCCATTCCTTCATTTTATCCTGAAGCCTGGGAATGCTGTCCGTTTCAGACTTGACTTCCACGATGAAATCAGGAACTGCGGGGAGAAATTTCTTTTTCACCTCATGAGGAATGGAGGCTAATTTCTGTCGATGAATCCATCCGGCATCTGGTGATCTTACCGCTCCGTTCGGTAAAATGAACCCAGTAGAGGAACTGAAAGATTGACCAGTTTGATCTTTTTCAGCCCAAGCCGTGACAGCAGTAATAAATTTAGATTCGTAAATCCCTGAATAATATCCCGCTGGGGACATGACCACGATGTTCTGATCAGCATCCCGCTCAATTTGCAGGTAGCTGTTTTCTTGGCAGAATTCAAAGAATTCGTCCTCTGTCATGTTCTCCGAATAATTCTTTATGGGGTGTCCTTCGAAAATGATCATGGCAGCACAATATTAGCTCGGTTATTATTCCTGTGTAAATAAAGATAGCAAAAATTCTGTGATTATTAGAACATTCGCTAGGCATCGCTCCTGAAATTATTTCCGATACAATTAAATGAATGATGTCAATCTGGCCATTTTTGCTGGAAAAAGTATGTCAAATTGGCACTGGAAACGAATTTGCTATACCAATTTCGTTGCAAAACGATAGAACGAAAAAAGAACCATGAATTTTAATAACTATACACTCAAAGCTCAGGAGGCAATTCAGAAGGCTTCCGAAGTGGCCAAAAGTTCGGGGCAGCACGCCATCGAAACCGGTCATTTACTTCGGGCTTTGCTGGAGAGCGATGAAGAGCTGATCCCTTATCTATTAAAGAAGTTGGGGTTAAATATCGGGTTTTTGACCCAGAAGTTGGAAGAGGTCATCCAGACTTATCCCAAGGTAAGTGGAGCTACAGGAGGCCAATACATTTCCAATGACCTTCACGCAGTCCTGGAAGAGGCCAATCAGGCAGCAGGTCAGATGCAAGATGAGTTTGTGAGCCTGGAACACCTGATGTTGGGGCTGGTAAAAGCCAAAAACGGGGTAGGAAAATTGCTCAAAGAGCAGGGAGTTACCCAAAAGGGGTTAAAAACCGTCATTGAGGATGTGCGGGGCGGTGCTCGTGTAACCGACCAAAATCCTGAAGGAAAGTACAATGCCTTGAAAAAATATGCCCGCAACCTGAATGAAATGGTGCGGAAGGGTAAGCTTGACCCAGTGATTGGGCGTGAAGATGAAATCCGTCGGATTATCCAAGTGCTTTCACGCCGGACAAAAAACAATCCTATACTCATAGGGGAGCCTGGAGTAGGAAAGACGGCGATTGCTGAAGGACTTGCTCACCGCGTCGTACAAGGCGATGTGCCTGAAAACCTGAAATCAAAAACGATCTACTCCTTGGACATGGGCGCGTTGATTGCGGGGGCGAAGTTTCGAGGAGAATTTGAAGAACGCCTGAAAGCAGTGGTGAAGGAAGTGGTGGATGCAGATGGGGCAATTGTCCTGTTCATAGATGAAATCCACACCTTAGTAGGAGCAGGAAAGACGGAAGGCGCTATGGATGCAGCAAACATCCTGAAGCCGGCCCTGGCTCGCGGTGAACTGCGCGCCATCGGTGCTACCACATTGGATGAATACCAAAAGTACATTGAAAAAGACAAAGCCCTTGAGCGTCGCTTTCAATCGGTACTGGTAGATGAGCCAAGCGTAGAAGATACCGTTTCCATCCTTCGTGGGCTTAAAGAACGGTACGAGGTACACCACGGGGTTCGTATTACCGATGCAGCGATTGTGGCGGCAGCGGAGCTTTCTTCCAGGTACATTTCGGATCGTTTTCTGCCAGATAAGGCCATTGACCTGATCGACGAAAGTGCAGCAAGATTACGCCTGGAAATGGATTCTTTGCCAGAAGCATTGGACGAAATCGAACGCAAGGTTCGCCACCTGGAGATTGAGCGAGAAGCCCTCAAGCGTGAAAATGAGCCGCAGAAGCTAGCTGAAATCGAGGAGCAATTGGCCAACCTCAATGAAGAGCGCAAGCAAATGCGGGCCCATTGGGACACCGAAAAGGAAATCATCCAGAAAATTCGGGATGCCAAGGAGCGAATGGAGGCGTTGAAAGTTGAAGCTGAAGATGCAGAGCGCAAGGCAGATTTTGGCCGTGTGGCGGAGATTCGGTATGGCTTATTGGTGGAAGAAGAAAAGCAGGTAGAAGTCCTGAAAAAAGAATTGGCCGAGTACCAATCTGGACTGCGAATGCTGAAGGAAGAGGTGGAAGCTGAAGACATTGCCGAAATTGTCTCTCGCTGGACCGGAATTCCGGTGGCTAAGATGGTGGAAAGCGATCGTCAGAAGCTGCTGCGCCTGGAAGATGAGCTGCATCACCGCGTGATAGGCCAGGATACGGCCATTCAGGCCGTTTCGGATGCCATCCGCCGGAGTAGGGCAGGGCTTCAGGATCCGAATCGTCCCATTGGTTCCTTTATCTTCCTCGGATCGACAGGAGTAGGAAAAACAGAACTTGCCAAGGCTCTTGCTGATTTTCTCTTTGACGACGAACGTGCAATGGTTCGGATTGACATGTCTGAGTACCAGGAGAAGCACACCGTCAGCCGATTGGTAGGAGCACCTCCCGGATACGTGGGCTACGAAGAAGGAGGCCAATTGACCGAGGCGGTTCGTCGCCGGCCTTATTCGGTTATCCTATTGGACGAAATCGAGAAGGCTCACCCGGATGTGTTCAACATACTGCTGCAAGTACTGGATGATGGTCGCCTGACGGATAATAAAGGTCGTACGGTGAATTTCAAAAACACCATCATCATTATGACTTCCAACCTCGGCTCGCAGTTTATCCAGGCGAAGCTGGAAGAACTTACCGAGGAGAATCGCTTTGCTACCATGCTGGAAGTAGAGCAGCAAGTCATGGAACTGCTTCGCAAATCCTTACGTCCAGAGTTCCTCAACCGGGTGGATGAGACCATTGTCTTTACCCCATTGACGGAAACGGACTTGCAGGCAATTGTCAGAATTCAGGCGGCTAGCCTTTCCCGTAGGATGTCAGAGATGGGCATTAGCCTCTCTTTTGACGACAGTGCCATTGTCTATATCGCCAGCATGGGCTTTGATCCGCAATATGGGGCGCGGCCTGTTAAGCGTGTACTTCAGAAAGAGGTGGTGAATGAACTGTCTAAATCCATTCTTTCCGGAGCCATCACCCGTGATCAGGTAATTTTGGTAAGGGAAGAAAAAGGACGAATCGCCTTTGAAAACCAACCCCAAGCGGTAGAAGGATAATATTTCCGATAGAGCTAAACTGGCCGGAGCACAAACGATGTGCTTCGGCTTTTTTGTACATAAATATTCTGGGTCAATGACTTTTATCGTTGACCCGAGGAGAAAGATTTTCCAACATTGAAGAATAGATGTGAAGGGCTGGAAAGTGGGTTAGGTGTTTAACTACCGAAACATAACTTCATGAGCAAATCAGTACTGGTCACCGGCGCAAACAAAGGAATTGGATTAGAAATCGCCCGGAAGCTAGGCAAGCAGGGCTTTCAGGTTTACTTGTCTGCTCGCAATAAAGAAAAAGGAGAAGCCGCTGCAAGTGTGCTTACCTCAGAGGGCATTGAGACAACTTTTGTCCCGATGGATGTGGGCGACGAAGCCAGCATCCAAGCAGCATACGATCAATTGGTACAAGCAGAAGTGAGCCGCCTGGATGTATTGGTCAATAACGCAGGAATATTATTGGATGAGAACCGGGAATTACTTTCCATCCCAGCTGCTGAGATTCGAGCGACACTGAATACAAATTCCCTCGGGGTATTGCTGGTCACCAAAGCTTTTGCACCCTTATTGAAGAAAGGCTGCCGAGTCATCAATGTCTCCAGTGGTGCAGGATCAATTTGTAAAGGTATGGGTACTTGGGCACCTGTATACAGCATCTCAAAAGCAACTACAAATGCCATCACCATTCAACTGGCCCATGCACTGGGCTACCAAGGCGTAGTGGTCAATGCCGTATGCCCAGGCTGGGTCCGCACCGACATGGGCGGTTCCGCTGCCTCCCGATCTGTTGAAAAAGGGGCCGAAACCCCCGTTTGGCTCGCCACCAAATCCGCCGACAAGGTCACAGGCAAATTTTTCAGAGACAAAAAAGAAATCCCCTGGTAAAAAGAGGTTCACCCTCAATTTCTGAAAACCGAAAACCGAAAACCGAAAACCGAAAACTCCTCCTATGTCATCCCTTGGCCTTATCATAGAAGAACGAAGCCGTGACATCGGCGACTTCTTGGTTGGAAGACTCATTCCCTTCCGCAAAAAGCGAATGGTCGGTCCTTTTATTTTTATTGATCACATGGGACCTTCGGTGATCAAACCAGGAAAATACATGGACGTTGGGCAGCACCCCCACATTGGGCTTTCCACCCTGACCTATTTGTTCGAAGGAGAAATCATGCACCGGGATACTTTGGGGACAGTTCAACGAGTGACACCTGGTTCGGTAGGGTGGATGACAGCTGGAAAAGGTATTGTCCACACCGAACGAACGCCCACTGATATGCGAGATGGAGGGGAATATCCTGTCCATGGCTACCAGATTTGGGTGGCATTACCCAAAGAGCTTGAGGAAATGACTCCGGAGTTCTCCTTCACAAAGGCTGCTGACCTGCCCCGTTGGACAGAAGGTCCCCTTTCTTATACCCTGGTCGCCGGAAACGGTTTTGGAAGGCGGTCGCCAGTTCCTGTTTATTCGGATCTATTTATGGTGGAGGTCAAATCAACCCGACGGGCAAATTTCGACACAGAGGGAAACCTGTCTGGAGAAATTGGCATCTGTGTGGTTTCAGGATACATCGAAGCCTGCGGAGAACGAATAGACCAGGGGAATATGCTGGTTTCCAAGGAGAAAGATGTGTGTCACATGGTTATCGGAGAGGATTCCCATGTATTGTTATTTGGCGGACAGCCCTTCCCTGAGGAGCGATTCATTTACTGGAACTTCGTGGCTTCAGACAAAGAAAAATTGGAAGCTGCCAAGGAAAGGTGGGCCAATCAAGAATTTGATATGGTACCTGGAGAAACAGGGTTTGTGCCGCTGCCGGGGAAACGGTAATTGGAGCCGAAGTAAGTATTATTTCTCTAGCACATTCAGGGAAGGTGCTTTCTTTTTCTATTGATTAGCCCCTAAATAAAAGGTGAACAAAAAAGAATCGTTTGCACGCGTCCCTTCTGTCCACCTTTTGCTGACTACATGGAAATAATCCGCGGTTGTTTATGCTTTTGCCTTGGTGTTAGCCACCGGATAAGGATAGTTGCCGCCAAGGGTGACTCCTTCAGCTCGAAGCTGACTCTGCGGAAAATCCGCAGGAAAATGGATCATAGATGAAGGTAATCCACTTAATTCTGGTAACCAATGCCGTAGATAATCTCCCTTGGCATCGTATCTTTTACTTTGGGAAATGGTATTGAAATACCGGTTTTCTCTGGGGTCATTGCCAACGCCCGCTACGTAGTTCCAGTTACCCCAGTTGCTACATACATCATAATCGAGCAGGAGCGATTCAAAATATTCCGCTCCCATCCGCCAGTCGATCTTCAAGTCATTTACCAAAAAACTGGCAACGTTCTGACGCCCTCTGTTTGACATAAAGCCGGTTTCATTGAGTTCCCGCATATTTGCATCAACCAGGGGGAATCCCGTTTTGCCTTCAGCCCATTTGTCAAACAACTCCCAGTCTTGCCGCAAATGTTTGGCATAACCCTTGATCCCAACTTTGTAAAAGACTTTATTTCCGTGTTTTTTACAGATAAATCGGAAAAAGTCACGCCATATCAATTCGAATATGAGCCAATACGTAGAATTATTTTTCACTCGCAGGTCTTCATATCGCTTAATTTCCTGATAAATCATGCGAGGTGACAAACACCCGTGAGCCAGCCAGGGAGAAAATTTTGAGGAGTAGTCTGCCCCTAGCATACCATTGCGCGTTTCCTTATACTTGCGAAGATGATCCCCTTCCCAAAAGTAGGCATGTAATCGTTCAAGCCCTTCGATTTCTCCCCCTTTAAACATCAGTACGCCTCGTGGGTCTATTTTTTGGGCAGAAACCCCTAAATGCTCTAGTGTGGGGATTTCACCTGCATCAATACCATCAGGATAATGTATATGGTCAGGGGTTGGCAAAACCTCTCGAACCTGAGCATAACGCTCAGTTTGCTTCCTAAAAGGAGTAAATACTTCTGGAAGAGAGTTGACCGGCATGGGCAGGTCATCTCTGTGGAAGAGCGTGGCCCCCCAGGACCATTCCAACGCAACAGACTGGGCAAATAATGCATCTTCCAGCGCAGACTCCACCTGAAGCTCCTCATCGGTGACTTCCTGATGAGCATAAACAGCTCCTACATTAAATTCCTCCGCCAATTCTGGAATAACCTCTTCAGGTCGACCATGCCTTATAATGAGGTCCGCACCTTTTTC
>JBCDIQ010000017.1:0-30360 GCA_039024295.1 Bacteroidota bacterium
GCATCGTATTCGGCTTGATTTAAACTCGTCAGAGCCCTAAGTTTACGATCTGCTCCCTGTGTTTTTGGGTTTTGTTTCACACCTTAAATCAAAGACCGGGGAGCCTTTTTTTCAATACATCTTTTTTCGTGATAATCGTTATTAAAACTGAAACAAAACGGCTCACAACAATAACCTATCCTCCAGCCTTGCTTACCAGCTGCGACCATCGGATGGGCCAGACGATAGTATGAACTGGAACGATTACCACAATACCCTCCCATGTCAAAAGAAAAACTCAAGCAACGAGTAGCAGAGATTACTGAACTAGCGACCAGTTTCTGCGCCCAAAAATTGGATGATGAATACCTGGAATTAACTGAAAAGGTAATTGGGAAGCTTGCCAGAAAGCGTCCAAGCCCTCTGTTAAGAGGGAAAACAGAAATATGGGCAGCTGGCGTGGTTCATGCACTGGGTCAGACGAATTTTTTATATGACAAAGAAACAGAGCCACACGTTTCTTACAGCGAGCTAAATGAATTTTTTGGTACCAAAAAGTCAAGTGTGGGCAATAAAGCAGCAGATATCCGTAGCATGTTGCGAATAAAACAACTCACAAGTGCCGAATACATGACCAGCAAAATGAAAAGCTGGAACCCTCTGATGAATATTGCTTTTGTAGATGGGATGATGGTTCCTATTGCGTCCCTTCCGGAGCAATACCAAAAAATTGCTAGAAAAATTGTGGAACAGGGAGGACATGCACAGTTTTGGACAAATGAAGATGAAGAGTAAGTTATTTCGGATACTTCTTGACTAGTGAATAACAAAGACTCTGCGATGCTAAATGGGTTTCATACCACCAAAAGAGTGTTGCCTCAATGCTGAAACTGATACGTGCTAGCTGGATATATGGCAAGGGGTTCTTCATGTTTGCTGGCATCATCAGTTGCTGGACCTATTACTATTGTTATACAACAGATTTGGAGTCCGTAACTGGCATCCCGTTATTCAAACTGATCACCACAGGAATTGGGCTGTATATCCATCATAAGAGGAAGCAGCAGGAAATGTATTTCTATCGCAATATTGGGCTAACCCCAAAAAGCTTAATCACAAGTGTCCTAATTGCAGATGTAGGCTCCTGGCTTATTGGCTTAATTGTCCTTATGAACATCCTGCTATGAAAGAAGTCCTCAAGATAGACAGCGTATTCCTGGAATTTGATAACAAGCAAGTGTTGCGAGGTGCCTGCTTAGAGCTTGCCAAGCATCGGATCACAGGTCTTCTGGGAAGGAATGGCTCTGGTAAATCCTGTTTCATGCAAGTGCTTACTGGGCAACTTGCCTCCAGTCACAAGCACCTCACGTACAATGGGAGGTTTGTTGAGGATTTATTTAAGCAAAAGGGATTGGCCAACTACCTGCCGCAGTTTTCATTCCACCCCAAATCCGCTACGCTGAAGCAGTTGCTCTATTTTTACAACATCCCAACTGAATCCTTTCTGGAGCGGAACCCATTCTTGAAACCTTCCATCGCCCAGAAATTTTCTCACATTTCAGGTGGCGAACAGCGGCTGATCGAGGTCTTGCTTGTGCTTGAGGCAGATACCACTTTTTCCTTACTGGACGAACCCTTTACCTATATCATGCCCAAATATGTGGACCTTATCAAGGAACGCATTGTAGCTCTATCATCTCAAAAAGGATTTCTCATCACAGATCATCAATATAGGCACATATTGGAGCTTTCCGATGAACTGTACCTCATGGATCAAGGCAGGCTCCAATTGGTTCAAGAGGAGGATTTACAAGAGTATGGATATTTGAAGTGAAAAGCGGCTGTAAATAATTTGTACCTTCCCCCATGCTCAGCATCGTCACCACCCTGTACAAATCAGCTCCGTATCTGGAAGCATTTCTAAGGACCTGCCGGGAAGTGGTCACCCAGCTTGAAATCTCCGATTTTGAGCTGATTTGCGTGGATGATGGCTCACCAGATGATTCAGTCGCCTGGTTGAAATTCCAGCAGGAAAATTACCCCGAACTGGTGATTGTGGAGCTAAGCAGAAATTTTGGGCACCACCGAGCAGTAATGGCGGGACTGGCCCATGCGAAAGGAGAACGCATTTTTTTGATCGACTGCGACATGGAGGTCGCCCCAGATGTGCTCACCGATTTCTGGACTCGGATGAACAGCAGCGGAGCTGACGTGGTATATGGATTTGTGGAGGAACGCACCGGTTCTGTCTGGAAACGCTGGACAGGCAGTTTGTTTTGGCGGATATTTAACCGATTGAGTGAAACACAGGTACCCCCCAACATTGTTACCGAGCGACTCATGAGTAGGAGATATGTGAAAGCCTTGTTGACCCTTGGCGACCAAAGCCCCTTCATGGCAGGTATGTTTCATTGGGTGGGGTTCTCACAAGAAGGTATGCCGGTTCAGCGAACCCCCAAAGCAGAGGCCTCCACCTACACCTTTACCCGGCAATTGACCCTGATCACCAATGCCATCACCGGTTTTTCTGCGCGTCCCCTCCGCATCCTGTTTACATTGGGCATCTTCATCAGCTTGCTAAGTTTTGGGTATGGCAGCTTTGTGGTGCTGCGGAAACTCATTTTCCCAGAAAGTGTCGCTTCAGGTTTCTCAGCAATTGCCTCGCTCATCGTATTTTTCTGTGGGATTACCGTATCCTCCATCGGATTGGTGGGGCTGTATCTGTCTAGGATGTTCAGCCAAGTCATGAACCGACCCCTCTATGTAGTCAAAGATGTATGGGAGGCCAACTCCTTGGAATCCAATAAAAAAGACGAGTTGAGTTAAAAAAATTGAGGGTTTAAGCACTCGCAGATAAGGGATTGGATGTTTTTAAATTCGATTTGATTGGACATGGCAAATCCTCTTATCCAGTACCGATGCAAAGGATCGCTCCATACTCCATCTGGAGGCCCAAAAACACCCGTTTTCCCCCACAACATCAACGGCCCCCTTTTCTCCAATCCCCCAAAATTGTTAGCTTTAGGGAACTGTTAACAACGATGATATTCCGGCAGGCATGAATAAACCCGAGTTGCTACTACAAGTGGAAGAAATCCTGCACTACTCCTTCCCACACGTACGAGACATTGAAGCATACTACCACGACCCCAAAGTCTATCCCGACTCCTACCGTGAGGTGATGACCCAAGAACTGGAAATGGTGCGCGATGGCCACGGCGGTACCGCTTTTATTGATAAAGATGGCCGCTTACTGGGGATCAACCTGTACGCTTGCAAATTAGATCCCCAACACCTACAAGACCTCCTGGCCCTGAAACTGCCCGACTTGCAAGCCCTGAACCTCAACGAAACGGGCCTAACTGCCTTTGCCTTTACCCAGCGGCAGCCCAACCTCATGCATGTAAACCTCAGCCAAAACGAATCCCTTACCACCGTACGTTTTGAGCACCCGTCCATTCACCTGCGAACCCTGGATGTGTACAACAGTCGGGTAGAGGCCCTGGACTTCCCAGCGGGATTGGATGAATTTCTAAAGCTGGATGTAGCCAGGAATCGTAACCTCAAGCGATTGACCTTTGCGGCGGGCTGTGGAAAGTTGCGGTATATAGATGCGAGCGAGAATGCATTGGAAGGGTTGCATATCCCAGCAGGAATGAACGACCTGATTTACCTGTTTTTGAGGAAAAATCAGCTGAAAACGCTGACTTGGGCAGAGAAATCGGACGCACTGGAAACGCTAGACCTGAGGGAGAATCAGCTTACAGATTTACCGGATAATTTTCCGGATTTGGTCCCTGCCCTCACACATTTGTTCTTAGCAAAAAACCCTTGGGAAAGGATTAAGAATATAGTAGGGACTGGCGGCCGTGAGAACTCAAGAGACCGGGTTATTTCCTTTCTTACCTCTCAGCAAGACCCAACAAATTATTTATTTGAAGCAAAAATGATTCTGGTGGGAAATGGACGTAGGGGAAAAACTTCTCTTAAAAGGAAGCTCATAGACGAAGATGCGGAACTACCCTTGGATACCCCAGAAGATAGAACCGATGTAATCGAAGTGGATAAATATGTGATTGAAAACTTTGGGTCCAACATTACGGGACATAAAGTGCCAATGGACTTTACCTTCAACATATGGGACTTTGGAGGTCAAGGGAAATATCGAGAAATCCAACAAATATTTTGTGGTGCCAATGCACTATATATATTAGTTACCGCGTATGATGACGACCCTGATGAACTCAAAAAGCAACAAGATTATGTGACCTTTGAATATTGGCTGCAAATGATCACTGCCTATGGCCAAAACCTGGAAGAAGAACATGAAAGCCCCATTTTACTTGTTGTAAACAAGACAGATGTAAAAAAGATCTTCCCACAAATCGGAGCTTACACGAAATCATTCCGGCAAATTCACAGAGAGCCTATCTACATTTCATGCAAGGATAACCTCAACCTTGATTTACTTAAAAACAAAATACAAGAATTGCTGCCAAAGATCAGTGATGACATTTTCACTAATCAACAAAGTATTTATTGGCTGAAAGTAAAACAAGAACTTGAGAGGAGAACCCATGAAAATTATCTCCCCCTCGAAACCTATCTGGAAATAGCCAGCAAGCAAGGACTTGATGAAAAGGATGCAAAGACACTGGCTTTCATGCTCGACCGTATTGGGAGTATCATATATTTTTACGATCATCCTACCCTCAGCAAGTTGCTCGTTTTGAATCCAGAATGGATCAGAAAAGCCCTCTCAGATGTATTGGGGAACGTAACCCTGATTGAAAACAGCGGCGTGCTTAAACCCAGCATGTGCAAATTAATCTGGCAACAGTATGAACCAGAGGAACAAGAAAAATTTCTGGAATTGATGCTCGCCTACAAGTTGTGCTACGAACGAACTGATAAAAAAGGAAAACCAGAGTATATCGTGCCTGCTTGCTTTTCTCCTGAGCCTCTCCCTTTACCAGAAACGCTTACCACTCCTCAATATCACCTCAGGCTGAAATACGAGCCGTTTATCCCAGCAGGAACAGTCAACAAATTGATCGTTTCCCTACAACATACCGCTCCTACCCTTCGACAAGAGGCACGAGACGAAACCAAGCTATCTCATGGAAAAGGGATAGGGATATACAATGAACTTATGTGGAAAAATAATGCAGTGTTTGATGCCCCCGGAAAAGATGCATATGCACACGTATGGGAAGATTGGGAACATAAACAGGTTTGCATACATTTACATGGAAAAGGGGACCTGGAATACATGTATGACGTTTTATATGACACCCTCAACTCCTTGAATGAGGAACTCATAGCAACCCGACAGTTGAAAGAACTGTCCATCAAGGCAGAAGTCAAAGTAGACGATGAATGGCACGCGGTTGATTTTTTCCGAAAACGAGGGGAGCTGTTTTTTGCAAATGGGCAGGTCAGTTTCTTTGAAAAAATACGAGCATGCATAATCGAACGAAAAATTGAAGAAGCACTTCGGTTACTCGAAATCGCCATGCCTGAAGATAAGAAGGATGAAGTAATATTGTTGTTTGCTGATCTGAAGTCCATAAGAAATGGTAGAACTTCAGGCACAATGAATCAAGAAGATATAAAAGTGGCGGAAACAGACCTCATGAAACGCATTCTTGAAACTTCGCGCCAGATTTAATCCTTCCTCACCTCCACAATTTGTTTCCACATGGTGCTCCACAACCTCCCACCTCTCACCCTCTCCACCCTAGAATCCGACCATATGGCCCACATCCAGGGCGGCACCTTCATGATGGGAGGCGAAGTAGTTGGTTCCCGTTCTTTACCCGTTCACGAAGTCAAACTGGACGACTTCTACATGAGCCGCTTCCACGTGACCCAAGCTTTGTACGAGGAGGTCATGAAAGATAACCCCTCAGAATTTCCACACCCAAAACGCCCTGTGGAGAAGGTAAGCTGGTACGATGCTGTTACCTGTTGCAATGCCCTGAGCCGGAAGCATAAGCTTCAGGAAGCCTATTTGATAGATACCGAGCGCAAAGATCCAAACAATCAAAACAAGAACGACGACCTAAAATATACCGTGGCCCTGGTGCCAAATGCCAATGGCTACCGCCTGCCCACTGAGGCTGAGTGGGAGTACGCAGCCCTTGGCGGGAAGTATGCACAGCATTTTGAATTTACAGGCTCCCCCAATAAAAGAGAAGTTGCAGTTTTTGATGAAAACAGCCACGACATCAGCCAACCCGTAGGCCTGCGTGCGCCCAATGCATTGGGCCTATACGACCTGTCGGGAAATGTACGGGAGTGGGTGTGGGATTGGCATGATGAGAACTATTACGAAACATGTAAGAAAAAAGGGACTGTGCTGAACCCCAATGGTCCTTCTACCGGCTCAAGTCGGGGGGTTCGTGGGGGTTCGTGGATTCCCTACTATAGTAGCCTCCTCCGTGTTGCCTTCCGTATCAGCCTCATCCCGAACCTCCGTTACGACAGTATCGGGTTTCGTCTATGCCGGTACTCCCCTACATGATTGGTTGCCGTTTGTTCCTTTTATCCCCTTTAGGATTTTTCTCTATGCTCCACAACCTACCGCCCCTCACCCTCTCCACGCTAAAATCTCACATGGTCCCAGTAGAGGGCGGCACCTTCATGATGGGAGGAGAAGGAGTTGGCTCCCGTTCTTTACCCATTCATGAAGTAAGGCTCGATAACTTTTATATGTGCCGCTTTCCCGTTACACAAGCCTTATATCAGGAGATCATGAAAAATAACCCCTCAGTATTTCCACACCCCAAGCGCCCCGTATCTCAGGTAAGTTGGTACGATGCAGTTACCTGTTGTAATGCCCTGAGTCGAGATCATAATTATGAGGAAGCCTATCTGATCGATACCGAAAGTAAAGACCCCAATAACCAAAACGAGCGTGATGACCTGAATTACATAGTATCTTTGGTACCAAATGCCAATGGCTACCGCCTACCCACTGAGGCCGAGTGGGAATATGCTGCTCGTGGCGGACGATATAACCAACCTTATGAATTTGCAGGATCGCCAAATAAAAATGAAGTGATCGTGTGGCACAATAATAGTCACGATATGAGTCAGCCCATGGGCCTGCGTAGCCCTAATACCCTTGGTCTGTATGACCTGTCAGGTAATGTGTATGAGTGGGTATGGGATTGGTTCAATGATGCTTATTACGAAATATGCAAGGAAGGAGCTGTGGTGAACCCTACTGGTCCTGCTGCTGGAGAATATCGTGTGGTTCGTGGGTGCTCATGGTTCAGCAACTATAATGACGATCTCCGTGTTACATGCCGTTTCGACGTCCAGCCCTACGACCAGATCAATGCTATCGGGTTTCGTCTCTGCCGGTACATCTAGATAACTGATTGCAATTTGAACCTTTCACGCTTTTGATCTATGCTCCACAACCTTCCTCCCCTCACATTAGCTACTTTGGAGTCTCATATGGTCTACATCCAGGGCGGCACCTTCATGATGGGAGGAGAACATATGGATGGAGATTCCTTTCCAGAGCACAATGTGAACTTGGATAATTTTCTTTGCTGTCGCTTTCCAGTAACTCAAAAGCTTTATCAGGAAGTCTCCGATAGCAGTCCCTCACAGTTTACTCATTCCCAAAAACCTGTAGAAAGAGTACACTGGTATGACGCAATCATGTATTGTAATGCCCTTAGCCGTAAGTATTCCCTTCAGGAAGCATACCTTATAGATTTTGAAAATATGGATCCAAATAATGAAAATGGAGTTGATAATTTGAAATATACCGTTTCCTTTGTTCCTTCTGCTAATGGCTATCGACTTCCGACCGAGGCTGAGTGGGAATACGCAGCCCGTGGAGGTCAATATGCCCAAACTTTTCCCTTGGCGGGTTCTCCAAATGACCATGAAGTAGCCTGGAGTGATATCACAAGTCACGACATGAGCCAACCTATTGGACTGAGGACTCCAAATTCCTTAGGGCTTTTCGATATGTCAGGTAATGTTTCAGAATGGGTGTGGGACTGGAGGGATCATAGGGATGGAGAATATTTCCAGCAATGCGAAGAAAGGGGAACCGTACAAAATCCAGTCGGGCCCATTTCTGGTAAATATAGGGGAGTTCGTGGCGGTTCTTGGTTTAATTATGATGACAATAATAATCTACGCATCGCTTGGTGAAGTTTCTATAACCCAAATACCCAGCATTTTAATATTGGATTTCGCCTTTGCCGTAGCCTACCAAAATAATTTATTGTTGCAGCTATTTTCAGCTTTCGTCCATGCTTCACAACCTCCCGCCCCTCACCCTCTCCACCCTAAAATCCCACATGGTCCCAGTAGAGGGCGGCCCTTTCACCATGGGAGGAGAAAGCGGCTATGACAATTCCCTTCCTGCCCATGAAGTGACACTGGACGGCTTCCTGATGTGCCGCTTTCCAGTCACCCAAGCTTTATACGAGGAGGTCATGAACAAAAACCCCTCCGCATTTCCTCATCCCCAACGACCTGTGGAGCAGGCAAGCTGGTACGATGCGATCACCTTTTGCAATACCCTGAGCCGGAAGCATAAGTTTCAGGAAGCTTACCTAATTAATACCGAGCGCAAGGACCCCAATAACCAGAGTGAGAACGACGACCTAAAATACACTGTATCCCTGGTGCCAAATGCCAATGGCTACCGCCTGCCCACTGAGGCCGAGTGGGAATATGCTGCCCGTGGTGGGGAGTATGCACAGCCTTTTGAATTCGCCGGCTCCCCCAACAAAAAAGAAGTTGCGGTTTTTGATGACAACAGCCACGGCATAAGCCTGCCTGTGGGCTTGCGTACGCCCAATGCACTCGGGCTATACGACCTTTCAGGTAATGTATATGAGTGGTTGTGGGATTGGTTCGATGGAACCTATTACGAAATGTGCAAGGAACAAGGGACTGTGGTGAACACTATTGGTCCTGGTGCCGGATCAAGGCGAGTGGTTCGTGGGGGTTCGTGGTTCTTCAGCAATGATGACTTCCTCCGTGTTGCCTTCCGCGACGGCGTCCAACCGGACTTCCGGGTCAGCTATATCGGGTTTCGTCTCTGCCGGTACTCATCTGAGTAGCTGGTTAGCGTTTGTGCCTTTTACCCTCTTACGCTTTTTAGTAGCATGGGTATGCGTAGCGCAGCGGAGCATTTTTTTTGCGGTTTTTTTGGGGGGAGGGTGTTAAGGGGTGCGGGGTTGAAAACCCCGAGCTACGCATGGGCGATTTTGCCTGCGACCTTTAATTCAAACCACCCATTTTGTCATCGCGAACTTGTGGAGCGATCTGAGGGGGTGGTTGTGAACATTGGCTAGGCCCCTCGACTGCCACTACTTATGACAACTTCTGCAGTAATTTGATTATCAATGTGTTATTGGTAGGGATTTAAGGGTAATGGTGAGAAAGTTGGGATGTCCGACTTTTTCATTTATGCAACATCTGCAAAAATCTACCCCTGTAAAATCAAGGCAAGCCTTGACTGAGTCCTTCGCCGCCCCCGCTGTTTGAAGAGGCCAACGCGCATGTTTTCTGCGAAAATTTGGGCAGGCACGATCAACCAGTCCTGCACCTCTTTGTCAGCAGATTCTCGGACCCTTCGATCTGTACAGCAGTAACGCATCAGGGATATCTCCACTCGAGGGGTCAAAAACGGGGCTTTAAATATGAGTAGACGCTGCGCCTTTCTATCCGCCCTGTTATGTCGAGCCTGTCGAGACATCTAGTAAGTATTTGAAAATCAATTCTTTTACCTTTCAGCTTCCTAAAGCTTGACCCAAATAAACACGCTATTAAAATAATCCACAAAAATTGCCAAAGAACCAAAAATCATAATCACCAAGCACGTGAAATTCAAGAGGTTCGTAAAAATGCCACCTATATTTCAAAAAAAAGTTGGCACATTCGTAGGGGTAAGGCCGCGAATGATTGTCCTCCTTACGTCTGAGAGATATACACATATAATTTCACCTGACCATGAGCCGTTCTTTTACCCTCAAATTTCAATTTTCAACAAAAATCCATTATGAAAATTAACCCCCTCTATGTTAAACGTACCGCCTGCATCGTGCTGGCTGCGTTTGCACTGATCGGCTGTGTGCGTGACAAATGCGACATGGAATACAACTACATGGAGTATTCCCCGATGTACATGTCTCGATCTGATTTCCTAAACGCAGTGAAGACAGAAGCCCCTCGCAACCTGGAAAACCCAGGAAAGATTTATGTGTATGGCGATTTATTGCTCGTCAATGAAGTGGCAAAAGGCGTTCACATTTTTGACAACCAAAACCCTGAAGCCCCGGTTGCCCTGTCGTTTTTAGCAGTCCCAGGCAACTACGACATTTCCGTGAAATGTGACCACCTGTACCTAGACAGCAGCACGGATTTACTGGTTTTCAACCTTACTAATCCATCTGCTCCTGTTCTGACTCAGCGCTTGACCAATGCGTTACCTAACTTAACTTATTTCCGTGGCTATCAGGCAGACCCTGACCTGGGAGTGGTAGTTGGATGGAGAGGAGAAATGAAGACAGGCAAGTTCTCATGTGAAGATGGTGGCTTATCCACTATTATTGAGATGAATCGTGTGGAGCCTTCGCAGGTAGATAACCCTTCTGTAGCAGGTGGCCCTCGTACACGTGGCATCAATCCTGCTGCTAACGGTAAAGCTGGTTCTACTTCACGCTTTGCCATTCAGAACGATCACTTATATGTTGCTCAGCCTCAGGAGCTCAAAGTATTGAGCCTTGCAGACTGCTCTGCTCCAGTAGAAGTTCGTGAAATCCCTGTCCAGCTAATGGGAGGAGAAGTGGAAACTATTTTCCCACTTGATGATAAGCTGTTCCTCGGGTCCACCACCGGCATGTTTATCTATGATGCCCGAAATCCTTCCAATCCTCAATTGCTTTCCACCTTCGAGCACGCCACGGCTTGCGATCCGGTTGTTGCAGACCAGAACTACGCATATGTGACCCTGCGCACAGCAGACCGTTTCCAGTGTCCTGGTTTCACCAATCAGTTGGACGTAATTGACGTGCGCCAGCCAAGCAATCCTCAGTTGGTTCGTAGCTACCCAATGGCAGCACCCGAAGGCCTGGGGATCGACGGCAAGTTGTTATTCATCTGCGATGGTCCTTCTGGCCTCAAGGTCTATGACCGTTCAAATCCACAGGACATTGATGAGAACATGATTGCCTCGTTTGCCAGCATTCTCGCAAAAGATGTGATCCCAAATAACGGCGTACTCATCGCATCGGCTTCGCAAGGTATCTTCCAGTATGATTATTCCAACCCACAGGATATTCGTCAGTTGAGCCTGATCCCTGCTGATCAGTAAAAACAAATCTCCTTTTTTCAGTAATAAACCCCAGAGCGTCACGCGCTTTGGGGTTTTCATTTTAGATGAAATCAGGGATATTGATCCTGGCTCAACCATCAAGAAGCCCTAAACAGCAAATTCTCCGGCCTTGACAAAAAAGCCCAGGCATCCAGGGCGGTCAGGTACGGGTCTTCTTCCATGGGAATATGGCCTAATCCTTCGTAAATGATGAGTTCAGAGTTGGGCAGTGCATGGTGGAAGCGATAGGCATTCTCCAATGGCAACCAATTATCATCCTTGCCCCAAAGGATTAGCGTGGGTTGGTAAATATGGGGGAGCTTACGGGTATTATCCTTGAACTTGCTGTTCACCATTCGGATAAATGCTTTTGGATTTCCTTCTCGGGTAAACAGGTCAAAATACCTATCGGCTAGTTCCGGGGTAATTTTCTCTTCATCGCTATACACCTGCTTGAGGAATGTGTCAAACATGCCTCGACGAATGGCAAGCCTTACGACATTTTTAAACAGGGGGGTACGTGCCATTTTAAACGGGAGCGGAATGCTTTTGTCATCCATGAATCCCGCAGAACCAATTAGAATCAGCCGATTAACCCGTTCTGGATACCTGAGGGCAAACTCCCATGCCATCCACCCGCCGAGGGAACTTCCTCCCATAAAGCAAGCATCTACTTCCAGACGAGCCAAAAACTCGCGGATAAACTCAAGAAAATACTCAATGGTATAGGTTTCCTCAGTTGGGGTATCGGAGAGGCCAAATCCAGGCATATCCAACCGGATCACCTGGAATTTATCTTTCAATTCAGATGTCCAGCCGTCATAGGTGTGGAGGGAAGAAAATGCTCCATGTAGCAGCAATAAAGGCTTTCCATTTCCTTCTACCCGGTAATGGACCATTCTATCCTTAATGACCATAAAGCGGGAGGCTTCATTGGTATATTTTCTGATTATCTCAGGATTCATGTGGTAGGTTGCGCAGCTTTGAAGCAAAAATTTACCAAAAAATCTATTCTCAAAAAAATTATGGGTCAGTGGTTACCCTACGAAGACTCCTCGCATAAAGGGGTGTTCTTATCCGGCAAACTTACTCTCTTCAGCCGGGTAAATTATTTCGAATAGCAAATCTTCATACTCAAATCTTAACCGCCATGAGATACCTTTATCTGATGACCACTACCCTATTGTGCCTGATTTTTCATTCATCCAACGCCCAAAACGTAGGGGTAGGAACCAATAATCCCCAAGAACGACTTCACGTCAGAGGAAATACCAGGGTCAGCACACTCGCTGGTAACAATCGTCTGGTATATGGTGATAATAATGGGACCCTCCGTTTGGTTGGAACGGGAACCGCTGGACAGGTACTGACTTCCACAGGAGCAGGAGTGCCCATATGGACCACTCCCATTGGTGGGGAATGGCTGCTTACGGGAAATGCCGGTACCAGTCCAGCTACCAATTTTCTGGGAACAACGGATAGCCTTGACCTCATCTTCCGAACCCATAACCAGGAACGTATCAGAACTTTTGCAAACGGAAATGTGAGCATTGATCGTGCTGGGACATCCAACAATCGTCTGTATATAAATCAGGATGACCCCACAGGTTTTTACTCCGCTCGATTTGATCAAACCTCTGCAAATAACGGAACCAAAGGGGGCCTCTATAATTATGTTGCTAATACTGGCACTGGCGCGAGATACGGTTTGTATAATTACATCTACCAAAACGCGAATTCTAACGCCATTTTTTATGGCCAATACAACTACCTGCCGGCCTATGGCCTGGGGACAAAATACGGCACCAGAACACAGATGTTCCTGAGCGGCACCAATGCGAGTCCTGCTTATGAAAGTTATGCTTACTTAACGGCTTATGGGACAGGGGAGCGATATGGCAGGTTCCTGGACATGTACAGCACCAACACAGCTACAGGGGAGAATTATGGAACCTACCACCGTATCCGGGGAACAGGTGCTGGGGCCAAACATGGTCTTTATAACAGCATGGAATCCAATGCGGGTGCTAACTATGGGGTTTTCAATGACATGGTCGCAACAGGTACTGGCGTTCAAGCGGGTATTTACACCACCTACCCCAATACCAATACACATACCGGCACACAGTATGGGGCCTATAACTACATCTTTGGCAGTGGAGCAACAGGTGTCACCTACGGTGTGCGCAACTATGTCGCACGGGCATCTAATAGCACTCAATACGGCACCTCTAACTATATCTCTAATGCGGGTAACGGAACTAAGTATGGCTCTTACAACTATGTATCTTCGGCTGGAACGGGTGTTCACTATGGAGTTTATGCGAGTGCTTACGGTGATAATAATCGAGCGGTT
Organism: Bacteroidota bacterium; assembly: GCA_039024295.1. Classification (GTDB taxonomy): domain Bacteria; phylum Bacteroidota; class Bacteroidia; order J057; family J057; genus JBCDIQ01. The sequence continues at coordinate 13,692 of JBCDIQ010000017.1, forward strand.
TATGCCACCAACAGTGATACCGCAGGATGGGCTGGATACTTCTACGGCAGGACCTATGTGAGAGAACGCCTTGGGGTTGGCATTGCCAAGCCGGAAAAACGGTTTCATGTCAGAGACAACAGCAACTCTACAGATGCTTCGGCAGTCATCGAAAATATAAACACCGGCATTGACGCAGATGTGACCCTGAACCTACGCACCAACCGAAGCGGTACGCGGGTGAATTATGCCCTGGGGATTAATAACTCTATGGCACGTGACCTCCAGTTGTGTGAATCCAATTGGGTGGGTTCCAACATTCGCATGATGGTGGATGAAGTGACGGGCTATGTGATGATCGGAAATTCCGGCTATTATCGGACAGGAACTGACGGGGCCACCAGCCCAACAGAACGCCTGGATGTACGCGGCAACCTGGATGCAACCGGCACCAAAAACTTCATCATTGACCACCCGGATGATCCTTATAATAAAATCCTGCGCCATTTCTGCATTGAGTCAAATGAAGGCATGGTGATGTACCGAGGCAAAATCACCCTGGATGCAAATGGGGAAGCCAACGTTTCGCTGCCGGATTATTTCCCAGGACTCACAGACGAAACCAACGCCACGGTTATCCTCACCCCAATCGGCCGGCAGCCATTTCTGACCAGTTATGAATTAAATACAGACAACACTTTTAGCGTGTATGGCGATCCCAATCGGGAAGTTTCCTATCAGGTATCCGCAGAACGAGATGACAAATCCTATCAATATTATAAGCGTCCGGTAGAGCAGGACAAAGACCCTAGCTTTACCCCAAAAGGATACTTGCTCAGTCCAGAAGCATATGGCATTACGCCTGAGCCGCAGATGATAGATCCTGCGCCTAAACCAGGCGGATCGATGCTGCCACCGGATAAAACCTTGCCTAATGAAGCTGAAATTGAAGCGGAGGCCTCAGAACAGGAAAAAGCTTACCAGTTGCGAATTCAGCGACAGCAACAAGAACGAAAGCTCCAGGAAGCGCAAGACAAGCTGGAAGAGAAAGCGCGCAGCATTATGGAACAGCAAGCATCCGCTCAACATTAATCATCATGAATACCATAAGAAAAATAGGTGTGTTGGCCCTGTTCATGGGGCTAACCGCCGCCTTTGGGCAGCACGAACTTCACGTACAGACCAACGGCATATTTCATGTACAAAATGGTGCCCTGGTGCATGTGCAAGGTGAAGTTGAAAATGAAACGGGGGGTAATGTCACCAACAATGGAGAAATTGAGCTGAGGGGTGACTGGACCAACCATGGCAGTTACACTTCAGCGGGCTTAGTAGAGTTTTTTGGCAATACCCCCGACTCAATCGAAGGGAATATGATAGCTGCCAATAGCTTTTTTGACCTTCAGATCAATAAAATAGGCGGCAATGGCAATTGGCTGGTCAACTTGGATACAATCATTGAAGTGGATAATGGATTGCGGCTGACCAGTGGAATTGTGGTTACCGATACCCATGAAGTATTTGTATCCAATGGAGCAACAGGCGCAATCGGTGGCTATGATGACCCTGGCATGGGAAATACCACCGCCAACCATCGGTACGTTCAAGGCAACCTGCGCAGGACCATTTCCGCCAATGCAGATTACCATTATCCGGTAGGAGAAGCCCCGCCTGCGCTTGGAGGCCGTGGCTATCAATTGTGCAAGCTTGATTTTACCAACCGAACCACCACCACCCAAGTCCGTGTTCACTTTGATGGGGCTGTCAATCCAACGGTAAATGTAGGCGCAGACGATTGTGGCACCTCTCTTTGCGGATCTTTCCGAGGTGCCTGGCTAGCAGAAGAAAACCAGGGAAATCCCCAATACCATGTTTCCCTTTATCCGAGAAATACAGCCAACACCCCCACCAGTTGTGCATTGTATGCCAACCATTTCATTTTAATGGCGAATCATATCGCGGCCACCTTTGACCTCGGCGGAGACCCCTGCATTGGCAGGCTCACCATGGCAAATGGACAGCACATCAACGACAACAACTACATGGGCATGGGAGCCTATACCGTAGGGCTGGGAGAACAACCCTTTCCAGTAGAGCTGCTGGGCATCGAGGCCCTGCCAAAAGCGCCAGCGATTCAGGTTAATTGGATCACAACACGTGAAACCAACAGTTCTCATTTCGAATTGGAACGAAGCCTGGATGGAACCAGCTTTGAGTACCTTGCCACCATTGAGGCTTCAGGCACCACCGAAAGTGCTACCGCCTATTCTTTTGATGACCTGACCGTTAGCCCCGCTATCCGATACTTTTATCGGATCAATATGGTGGACCTAAACGGGCAGCAATCCTATTCGGATATGGTGAATGCTACGTTGCCCAAAGGGGGGATTCGAATGGGTGCCCCCTACCCCAATCCCTCTCGGGGGCTGGTCCAAATTGATGTGGAATTACCCCAGGCTTCTACCTATCAGTTTTTGGTGTACAACAACCTGGGCCAGCAGGTGCGATCTGAACGCCGGGATTTACAAGGCGGATTAAATGAGCTTGTATTTGATTTGGAGGCATTGGCAGAAGGCAGTTACCAGTTCGTGATTACGGACGGCTATGACCGGTATACCAGGCGGCTGGTACTTTTAGATTGACGTTTTCAAGACAGTTTCTAAGGGCAAGCTTCTCCAGCTTGCCTTTTTCATTTAGGAGATAATTTCAGGACTTTTTTATGATTGGACTTTTTCAGAGCTTTGCCACCAGCATGAAAAAGGGGTTTATTTCAGGCAACCATCAAACACCATTTGGATACGTACTGGGAATGGTGTTGGCCCTTATGGTGGCTACCGGTGCCTATCAGGCATGGTTTGCTGATGTTCCCGTTTCCATTTTTTTCTATTCCCACTACCAGCCCTACGACAGTACCCCTTTGCTCAAAGCAGCCTCGGACCATCCAGACTGCGCCGCCATTGTCGAAAAAGCCCATACCCTCTATGCTTCACGTGCCTATCAGGAAGCCATCGTCCAATTAGATAGCTTACTGGATAAGCGTCCGGAATGCCAGGAGGCACTTCTTTACAAAGGCCTTTGCTTTTTAGGGCTAAAAAAGCTGAACCAATCTCATCAGGTACTTTCAACTATTATGCTCACCGGTACCCCCGACCAGCAAGCAGTCGCCAAATGGTACAGAACCCTTGTCCTGGTCCTGCAAAACAAACACGAACTGGCCCACCAAGAGGCTGAATCCCAGATGGAATCGGGGCTATTCGCTGAAAATGCCTTGAAGTTATGGGTAGATTTGGATGCGGCTTTTTAGGGGTTGTTCCAATCCATTAGAATTGATTGTAGATACCGCGTTTGACTACTGTTTGCAGATCAAAGAATCCGATAGTCTGCTTAGAATGGGAAGTAGGCCGAGGCTACTCATACCGACTTCACCGTTGTTGCACAGACTTTCGTAGAAAATCAAGCGCGTTGGCCTCCCCAAACAGCGGGGGCTGCGATGGGTTGCGGGAGGAGGCATTGTTTGGGGGAGAATTTTGGGTACTTTTTTCGATTGAAAAAGTACCACAATCTAATTTTTTATCATTTAGTAAAAATTCAATTATGCCACTCCACAAAGGAATTGATCTCTTCGTTCCCCAAAAATACTGCAACAAGAAAAAGCTTACTAAAATAGGTTCAAAGAAAAGCGTCAAGCCTCCTCATTTTTCGCCTCCCCATTCAACGACATATCCCCGAGCAGAACTTTCTTGTCCTCGCACCGCTCAATGGCAGAGTGGTAGATCTGAATATCCTGGGTCAGCACAGAATTGAAGATGGCATTTTTGTAGGCAACCATAGCCTCATCAAAGTGGCCTTGAAGCTCATACATGATGCCGTATTCGTAGTACACCTCAGACTTTTTGATGCCTTCCACCTTCATGGCGCGTTCCAGCAATCCGGAAAGCTCTTCATAGCGCTCCAGGCGAGAAAGCAGGCTGGCGTAGTTGAGGTACAGCAGTGGATAATCCGGACTAAAAGATAAGGCCGCTTTATAGTGCTGCTCGGATCGGTTGAAGTCCTTGTATTCATTTTCATACAACCAGCCCAAATGGCTGTGCGCCCGCCCATAGTCCGGCTGCTCATTGATGAGTTCTTCCAATACAGATACGGCTTGCACCACTTCCCCTTGCCGAATGTGCTGCTCAGCTTCGAAGAACATTTCGTCCAACCTGGGATTACCAGCTTCCATCATACGCCTTTGGTGTTGAATGAATCGAGGGGCAAAATTAGCCAATAATTCCGAAAATGCCTATACCTGAAAAACTTCCCCCTCCGCAAGCACAAATACCCGATCTTCTTTCTTGGGTTCAATCAGGCCCAGTCCCGTAAATGCTCCAAACGCTGGCAATATCCCCTGACGATCAGTGAAATAAAAGCACGGAAGCCGTAATCGCTGTCTCCCTGCGCCCTGCAATCGAATGCCGGGGTGCACATGCCCGGCCAGTACGTACCGATCCAATGGCAAGTTCTCCACATCCATCGGGAAGTGCCGCAACAGGAACGGCTTCAAGTCCAAATCTCCCTGGTGAATCACCAGATGCGCATCTTCGTAGGCAGACTTCGGGAGAATGTCATGATTCCCCTGCACCAATTCAAATGACACTGCAGGAAACTGATCTAGCACCTCCACAAATGCCTCCCACGCCTGGTTCAGGCGGCTGTGAAACAAATCCCCCAGGAAAATGACCCGCTCCGGCTGTGTCTTTTCCACCAACTGCCGAAACCGCTCCAGATTTGCGCCCTGCACATTTCCCGGAATGGGAATCCCGTTTTTGCGGAAATGAGCCGCCTTGCCAAGGTGAAGATCTGCGAGGAACAAAATGCGCGGGGCTTCCCAGAAGAGGGCGGCCTCTGGCAGGAGTTGAAGGGATTCGTTGGCGAGGGAGAGGGGGAGCATGGGGACAAAAATAGAGAAAAAAGGAAATTGAAATCCCAATCCCTACCTCAACAACACTTTCTCGCGGCCAATCAAATCCCCTCTAGAAGTCACTACCAACGAGTAAACACCTTTTGCCAACCCACCAAAATCAGGAGCAATGGTTTGTAGTCCTGAATTAATGTAAATAACCTCCTGAAAGACAGTTCTCCCTGAGACATCCATCAACCGAATCTGAGTTTCAACGCTTCGCTTAGCATCAAAGCGGATAACTACTTCCCCCTGGTCTTGATACACCTGAAATCCAAAATCAGCTTGTCTCTGCAAAACAGAAGTAATAGCTCCTCCTTTAATCCGGGTTACCGTCTGCCGAAAATTGCTCCCCACCCATACATCGTCATTGGAAGCAATAAACTGTGCATTGATCAAGATGCTGTTGGGAATGAGCGAAGTGGCAGAAAACAGCGTAGAATCCGTCCCATCATACCGGATGACACCCGGGCTTCTGCCTTGAACGCCTACCCAAAACACATCCCTGCTATCCAGTCCAAAGGCCGTAAAGTTGAGGCCCACCGGAAATACCTGCTGTGGGATTACATCCGAAAAGTAAGCACCATTTTCATAGTAATTGACCTTGCCCCCAAACCCGGCCACATACATACGATTTTTGGAGCTTACGTCAATGAAAAGGGGATTAAAATTGTCATTGAGGATGGTCCAGCCCGTTGCCAAATCATAGGTGAACAAACTACTGGGGAGCAATACCCACATCTGCCCTGTGTTATCAAATACCAGTTGGTTGACCGTGTTGATCAGGGCAGGTTTGCTCGTCTGATCACCTGGTGTCACAGTAGTTCCATCATACGAAAACACACCATTGGGATTGATAAACACCAAATCTCCCTGGCGGTCGAAACCAATTTCCAGGGCATTATCGGTGATGACCTGCGTCCAGGTTGTATCATCCCAGCGGTAAATGCCGTTGGTGGTGCCCACCCAAATTTTACCTGTCGGAGATGCCTTCATGTCTCGTACGCAAGAAGTACAAGGAATCTGCCCCACCTGTTGCCATGCCTGGCCGTCAAACCTCAGGAAATCAGACTCCCTTCCCCCAGAGGCGAAGTAGAGATACCGCATCCATATTTCGCCATTGCTCGCCTCAGCGAATATCATGCTTTCCGGGTCATCAATGACAATATCTGTCAGGTCATATTGGGTAATGAGGGGATTTTGGGCTTGGAGGAAGGCTGTGCTTAGGCAGAAAAGGATAAGGGAGAAGAAGTGTTTCATGGTTTTTTTGTTAGGGTTTAGAGTAAAATTAAGGATTTGGATAAGAATGCAATGGTGGGATACCAGATAAAGGGGGATGCGATCCATTTCTTGTATAGGCAGTGTTTTGGAAGCCTAAGAAGGAAAACGGCTAGGTGCCTCCATTTCAGTCGGTATGCCACGACGATGTGGTCAGAGATGCAGTCTATGGGATCACTCAATTTATGAAAATTCAGGCTTTTCATTTGGTTGACAGTCGAGGAACCTCAAGGTCCTAACTTTAGGCTCCCCCCATAGTAACCGGATCAGGCGCAGGCTCCACCGCTTCGACTTCCTCATTAGCCTTGTCGGGAAACTTCTCCCCAAGTTTATCCAGCATGTCCATAGCTCCCTGCTGAATCTCATCAATCCGCACCTCTTTTTCTTCGTCTGAAATAGTTCCTGCGGTGAACTCTTTTTCCAGGACCCTGTACCTGCCAAGTAAAACCACCATGGTGCCGGCATGGAAGGTGTCTTTTAAGCCAGCCTGAAGTTCAAGTAAAGCCGCTTTTAGCTGACCGTCTTCGATCAATTGGGAAATGTAGAATTCGCGTTTCATGTTGAGGGCTTGTTGGTCATTAATTGAACAGTCTAAAGATCCCTCCACTCCGGTCGGGACGACAAAACAGGCGTTTGTGATGAGGGGTTCACTGCGTTACCAACCTCGCCACAAGGGCACTCCCTATTCAAAACCCAAGTTTGTCACCTCGACTTCATGGAGAGGTCTAAGGATCAGAAGATTGCTTCCTATTGGCGGTACGAATCTACTTCTCCATAGATCAGACGTTTTATACCCCGATCTACGACAATCAGAGAAAACCTGCGACCTTCAACGCCGTTCGGAAAACGGCGGTACGAATCAAACCCCGATCCACACCTGATCGTTCCCCTACCTCACCTGCACATCCAGCGCCATTCCGGTCACTTCATAAATCCGCATGGTCCCTTTCCAAACGTAGGCATCGCCCAGGATTGTCAGGCCGCCATTTGCATGGTGTTTAACATCCGTGATATGTACCTCCAACTGCATGATGGGATCATCGGAAAGAATCTGTCCCCGGTACTTCCACTCGGTCTGATGAGGAGCGGTGTGGGTAAATTGTGCATTGGCAGGTTGCTGAACGAGGCCCTGCTCAATCACAAAGGCTTTCATCGCCTGGTGGATGGCTTCTAGTCCTAGAGAACCGGGCATCACCGGGTCCTGGTAAAAGTGACGGGTGAAGAACCAATCATGTGCTCGAACAAACTTCTTCCCATAGACATATCCTTTTCCAGCCTTTCCACCAGTTGGGGCGAAACGTAATTCGTGGAGCAGATCTAGCTGCTCACGACCCAGGGCCAGCTGGGTACCGTTGTCAAACAACCGCTTACGGGTTCCGCCCATGATGAGGTTAGTCCGTGGGAGCTCCAGGTTGTTTTGCTCGAACCAAGGGGCAGTGTGGGCACCTTTGTCAAGTCCTGCCTGGCTTTGCAGCCCTTCTGCCGGGAAGAACCCAAAAGAAGCCGTACCATTGTAGAAAGTCTGCCCATCCACGGAGAGGGAGTAGGTAAACTTCTGTAGCACGGTCGCTCCCATGCGAGCCGACATGGTCATGGCCACATGGTTGGTGATGGTTTTGCCACGCAAGTCTGGCATCTGGGCTAAAGTGCCTTCACCATCCAGGTTGCGGAAGAACAATTCCTGATACGGTTCATTCAGCGTACTTCCTGACCAGGCAGAAAGCAGGCCACACGGCTGCAAAGCAATTTCCATAAGGATGCTGTATGGCATCACAGGAGAAGCATTCTGCTCAACATACCAGGCATCGGCAGGCACGTCATACTCTGCGTGGATGGTGTTGCCTTCTTTAGGACCAGTTTCAATGCCCTGAACAGCCATTACGCGAGAAATAACATTCAGGTCTGTATTCGGGTGACGAGACGCCCGCATTTTCTCCAGCGGCGCAAAGCGAGGACCAAAGCACTTTTCCAGAGAACCCAGGGAAAATTGCTCCAGGTCAAATTCGTTCATCACGGCATTTTTGGATGCCTCAGGCAACGTGCGCTCGGCAGGCTGCAAGTAAGCAGGCTCACTTTTCTCGGACAACTGCAAACCGAGGTTCTCGAAAAATACGGTCAGAATGCCGTCTTCCGTCAAGATTTCCAGGTCGGCAATGACATATGGGTGAGGCACCAGTCCAATCTCTTTTACCTCCATCCGGTAAATGAGTTTGGTGTTTTTAGGTGTCACCTGTCTACGGCACCGCACCTTTTGTGGCAAGTCACGAATCGGCTGAAAGCGTGCATCCTTGGTCAGGCGCTGCATGCCGAGCATCAGCATATAGAATCGCAGTAGCTGACCTCCACCTTCTGCTTGCAGGGAACCTGCTAGCACCTCGTCATCACGGAAGTGACAAGGGAAGAACCACGCTTCTGGATATAAATCCAGTTCTGCCTCCACATATCCTAATCCCCAACTTCCCCCTTGACGGTCTACCTTGCTGATTCTGTCTAGCATCAAAATGCCTTCAGGTGGCAGCCTCAGCGATTTATTTCTACCATCCGCGAAATAGGCAGGCCCAAAACAACGATGGATATCGCCTTTCACCAAGTGCATTAAATCTTCACGAGAGAAAGAGGTACGATCACAATCTAATACGGGAATGAAGATCTTCTTCTCTGCATTTTGACGCGCTTCAATTTCCTCTTGGGAAAATACGACCCCTTGCCCTCCGTACAGGTCGCCATCGCTGAAGAAGCCTGCGCAGCCGCCATCCATTTTCAATACCATGCGGTCTTCTACAAAGCACTCATAACTGAAGAAGAACAACAGGTTACCTCCACTTCGGGCGTAGTTATTGATCTTGATGTCGTACCGCAGGGTTTGTCCTTCAAATGGCAGATCGTCCAAAAAGGTCAGGGTGCAATCCAGCAATCGGTACACCATGTCCCCCTTTGCCTCAAAGTCAATCCCGATGTAACTGATCAACATCAGGTCACACTGACCAGATTCCACAGAAACTGCCCAGGGGATCTGCCCATCAGTTGCATACCAGGAATCGTAGGGAATGTCGTATTCCGTCTGAATCATGGAAGGCCGGAATGAACCCCGCTCTGCTTCGAGCTTGGTTACACGACTCACCAGCAAATAGGGTGGCATCGGCAGCATTACCCGGCGGGGATATGTGTCTATGATTTCGTATTCATCCCCAAATACCTTGGCAATTTTCCCTTCGGCAAACTCCAACATGTCCGCTTCATCAAAAATGACTTCACGGTCATTCAGGCGATTGGGATCTGAATAATCCTGCAGTTTCAGGCCATTTTCGGCCACTGGAAGGGAGTTAGAGGAAATAGAAACAGGCGCTGCCTGTGTGGATTGAGTATTTTGCATAATGGGTTGAGGAGAATTGAAATCGTTTGATGCAGTCGCTAACACGGGTACAGCGGCTACTGGAGCCGGCTGTGGGATAGCGGTTTTGATAGGGTGGAATTTTCCGATAAGTTCTGGCGCTTTGAGCGCATCGCCTACACGGGGTCCGCCAATGCGAACGCGCTTCCGCAGGGGAGACACCTGTCTTTGTTTGGGAGCTGGAGGCAGTAGCGCTTCCAGGGAAAGCGGGAGACGGTGACTGAATAACTGAGCCGCCGCCTGAAGGATATTCTGTCGATCAGACATGCCCTTATTGTTGGTCGCCACAGCCAGATGCGGACGACCTTTCAGGACTTCTTTTGTCCAACGCGTACAGGTGACATTCGGCCCTAGTTCAATAAACACTCGGGCACCGTCGTTGTAAACCTGCTCTACCTGACTGGGCCAGTCTACGCCATGAAAGCACAGTTGAGCTGCATTTTCTGCCAGGACCTCTGAGGTGATGTCCATTTTTGTTTTACCCACACCGGAGTAGAAGTCAATTCCAGGCTGAGGGGCAACGGGCATGTGGTGCATCTCAAACAGCCCTTCATGCTCAGAGCGTACAAATTCATGGTGGGCGATGTTGTTGAGGTGAATTTCCATAAAACTCACGCCCAACTGCTTGATGATTCGCTGACAAGCGGCTTTGTCCCCCGAAATGATCACTTCATCTGGGGTATTAATAAAGCTGAGATATACCTTTTCTTCAGGCTCCACCAAGGGGCGAACCGTTTTTTCTCCCGCCATGACCACAAAGGTGCTCCACCGCTTGACCACTTCTTCTGAAGGCAAATTCCAGGCTTCGGCCAGCACTTCCATTCTTCCAGCAATCCGGTTTCGAAAGATAGGCGAATGCATAAATTTGGTGTCCACCTGATGAGCATCCCATACTTCCAGCGCATACAACATGCTACTGCTTTCGCCCATGCTGTACCCAAAGGCAGCCTGGGGAGGAAGCTGAAGGCTATACCGAAAAATATGGGTCAGCAAGCTGGAAAAGCTCACGCCCACATTGATCATGGAAACGGTGTCATGCTCAAATCCGGGATGGGTTTCCGTCGATCCGTCCAGCTTTTTACCTGGATAGAGTTTATCATCTGAAAGCAGAACCGATACTTCATTCACTCTGCTTTCGAGGTAGTCATACAACCCTGGGAAGAGACTGAACAATTCGCGCCCCAGTCCAGGATACGCACTGGAAGAACCGGGATATACATAGGCCACCTTGGCATCCTTACCCAGTGGAGCTGGATGAAAATAACTACCCGCCGGGCTACGCCAAGGATTGCCCGTCTCTACTGCCTTTTGAATTCCTTTTTGGAGAAAAGTGGCCTCGCGGGCAAGGCCATTGGCATCGCTCCCAATGATGCAACAGGCAAAAGAAGCATCAGGATTGGCATCGGCATAACACACACGTGCCAATTCACCAAAGGACTCTGTTTCGGCAACCTTGGCCTCAAATTCTGCTAGTTGAGTAATCAGATCTTGAGGAGAAGCAGCAGTAAACGTAAACGGCCATGGGCCTTCCAGCTCGAACGTGGAAGTCCGCTCTCTTACTTGTTTGGCCTCGCCCAGCACGATTTGGCTAACAGCCCCATCATTCCCGAGCGTGCTTACCAGTGCATGTCGACTTTTCTGACCGGGCTTCTTCACCCATGGGCGAGAGAATTCCGGGATAAATAGGTCATTATTTGTTGGATTAACTACACCTTGCCAATCGGGTGTCCCAGGAATAAATTCATTGTGTAAACAAAGCACACCACGGATAAGTCCTGCCATCCCAGAGGCCGCAAAGGTATGACCAACATTCGCTTTTGCGCTGCCAATGCCCACAGATTGCCCGGCAAATACCTCTTCCAAAGCTTGTAACTCGGCTTGGGTTTCATGCTGAATTCCACTTGCACAAGCCTCAATGTACCCAACATCCTCTGGGGACAATCCTTGCTTTTGGAGTGTAGCAGAAATAGAACTGACAATCGCCTGCTCACTAATTTGCGGGGGCAAAGCAGGGGCATCCTCCAGCTCATGAGAAATTTGAATTTCCTTTATCAGGGCATAAGCCTCTTGGTTATTCTCAGCCGAATGCTTGGTCACCACAACGGCACCAGCTCCTTCTCCTGGCTGCCAGCCATTGGTGCGCTGGTCAAATGCCAAGGTCATCGGACCGGTATTCAAAGGTCTGGCCGAGGCCTGCGCCAAGACATGCTCCATGCCACCAGACAGATCAACCGCTCCTACCACTACTGCATCTACTTCTCCGGCAGAAAGCAAACAGCGTGCAACTTCCAGAGACTTAGCAACTGAATTCTCCCCAGAAGAAAGGGTAAATGCAGGACCGGTGAAGTCCCAAAGGGCGGATACCCTGCTCGCCATGATATTCCCCACAAAACCTGTATGCGCACTGGCAGTATTATCTTCCAATGAAGAATAACGGATTAGGTTTTTACTGATCTTTTCGAGTTCTTCTAACTCTTCTGGTGGCAACTCCACACCTGACCGCTTGAGTCCTTCGTGCAATTGCCAACCCAAATCCCATCTGCCCAAATATTGATGAATTGCCAATTCGGTTTCCATCGCCACGATTACGGCTACATTGGCGGGTGCTTTTGCCTTGGGATCGTACCCGGCATCTATCAATGCACGGTCTGCCACTTTCAAGAGCAACGTCTGCTGAGGCACCAACCGATCCGCTTCCCGGGGAGGAATCCGGTACCGCAAAGGATCAAATTCAAAGTCCTCCACAAAAGCCCCTCGAATCTGGCTGGCATCTGTTATACCATAGGATTCCAGCAACTGCTGGTCTTCTTCCAGACCATTCCAGCGACCTTCTGGCAACGGGTCATGATGAGCCGTTCCCGCATAGATGCTGCGATGAAATTCGTTCAGGTTTTCACATGGCCCAAAATGCGCGTCCATGCCAACGACCGCCAAGGTACAGGGCTGAATGGGTTCATGTTTGGGACCCGGATTATCGGTTGCTTCTTCTACCACCGTGTGGGCATTGGTCCCGCCAAATCCAAAGGCATTTACACCTGCTTGCTTGGTCGGTTTCCCATTTGGCCAGGGCACATGATCCCGTACCACAGGAGCTTGTTGATTTCCACCTGAAACTAACGGCTCTTCAATATGAATCGTCGCGGGGATCATGCCTTTATTCATGCCCAGGATGACCTTGAATAGGCCAGTCATTCCTGCCGTACTGAGCAAGTGACCCAGGTTCGATTTTGCTGAGCCCAACTTGGGCATATGTTCTCCAAAAAATGCCTGGAGGGTACCAAATTCCGTTACGTCACCTAAGGGCGTTCCCGTAGCATGGCATTCGAGGTAATCAATTTCATTCGGACTAATGCCTGTGGACTCATACGCTCGCTCCAATGCCAGTCGCTGGCCTTTGGGGTTAGGACTCAACAGGAATTTTCCTTTCCCATCATTGGATAGCCCCACATTCCCGATCAAGGCATACACCCGGTCTCCATCTCTCAACGCATCTTCGTACCGCTTCAACACCAGCATCCCTGCTCCTTCAGAAGAAATGAGTCCTCCAGAATTCCGGTCCAGGGGTGCAAACCGACTTTTATGGTCGTGATAGGCATGAAAAATGGAAAAGCCCATGTGGATAAATAGCGGGTCGGAACAACTCACTGCTCCTGCCAGCATGAGATCTGCATTCCCGTGGATGAGTTGATCAGCCGCCAACTTCACTGCATAAAGCGAAGAAGCACAAGCCGCATCCAATGCATAATGGGTCGCTCCCAGGCCTAATCCCTGGGAAACCACAGAAGCGGGAAACCCAGAAATGAGGCTATTGAGAAACAGGGAGCCTTCCGGTTGTTTATGGCCCGCCAAATGAAAATCAGGCGTTTCTAACAAATCTCCTATGCCCTGCTCCAGCAAATGGGTGTAAAAATGACTCATCAGCCGGTGGCTGGTACGGGTCGGGAAGGACAAATTCCCCATGACCAGTCCTGCTTTTTTGAGCAAATCAGCATTCTGGTAATACCCGCTGTCTTTCAACGCTTCTTTTGCAGCGTGTAAGGACCATTGAAACATCGAGTCCAGACCTGAGAGCTGCTGCGGCTGGTATCGATAGCCGGTAGGATCAAACTCAAAGTCTCGGATATATCCTCCCGAAAGTGAATAGCACCTGTCCAGGGCTCCTTTTTCTTTGTGAAAAAAGAACTCAGGATCGCTGCCAAAATCATCTTCAGTAGACCTGCTAGTCAAGTCTCGTCTGGCGATGAGGTTTTCCCAAAAAGCTTCTGGGGTGTGAGATTCCGGGAAAAGCCCGGCCATCCCTATTACGGCTATCTTTGGCTTCATTTGCTCCAATCGAGTTGTTGGCTAATGGTGACTTCTCCGTCAAAAGTTTCGTTGTACAATTTTCCTGCAGGATCGAATACCTGGATGTGCCCGATTGCCTTGAAGGAAGAAGATTCTGAAATGGCAATCCGCACGTAGAGTTTTTGCCCAAATGGAATCGGCCGGTAATTAATGGCCTGACGGCTACGGACGGGCAAGCAGGAAGCACCTTGCTGGTGGTGTACCCACACGAGGAATCCCTGGTATTGGGCATCTGCAATCAATGGGTTCACACTCCCGGCAGCAAATTGTCCCTGGGCCTCTGGGCCGGGATCATCCAGGTAGCATTCCAACAAAATCTCCTGCGGATTCACGCGCACTACTTTTTGGATGCCCTGGAACTTTGGGCCGTGGAATAGCACCTTCTTTTGGTAGATCTCTTCACCGGTTTGCACAAATCCTTCAAGGGATACTTGCTGAGCCAATGGTGCAGTTGAGATCTTTTTCCGCAATTCCACTACGGATTTGTAATGAGGCCGCATGCGAACCTTTGGATCTTCGCTCCACACCAATACTTCCATCCGGATGTGGTCTTCGTCCTTTGCGATTTCCTTTACATCCGAGAAATAGGTCGTGGCCTGTTTTCCATCAAAGACAATTCCTTTCAGCAAGTTGACATTCTCTATCGAATAGAAAGCGTAGTCGGGGTATAATTGCTCACAGGTCTGGATCATCCACGTACCAGCATGAACCACTGGCATTACCGGATTGCCCAAAATGCTGTGATCATACAAGAAGGTATTCTCTTCCAGGAGTAATTCTCTCCGAATCCGATGGGTTTTCAATTCGCCCAGGTAACTCGGTGGTTTGGGCAATGGGTTTCCGATGACCACGACAGCCTGATCCTCATTGGCCGTTACCAATTCATTGACCATCATGACAGGGCCGCTATCCAATGGAATCAATACCACACCCTCAGCCTCAAAACGCTTCTTGAGCGCAGGACTTACCATCCCGGAATCCCAGGCGCCCCAGTTGATACTGGATACATGACAATTGGGATAGGTTTGCTTCAGTTGGCTGGCTGTCCGGTTGAGCAATTCATTGGACAAAGCATAATCTGTCTGTCCGATATTGCCATAGAAACCCGCTACGGAGGAAAAAAGCACCAGATGCTCAAGTGTTGCCAAATCCAACACCTGTAGCAGGCTTTCCAGTCCTTCTACTTTCGTTCCGTAAACAGCCTCAAAATCTGCCTCAGTCTTGTTTTCGATCAATTTATCGGCAAGTCTCCCAGCTCCGTGAATCAGCCCAGTGATAGGACCAAGTAGATCTGTGGCGACTGCTAGTTCCTTTTTGAGTCCTTCCGGCTGAGTAACATCCGCAGAAATGTAAATGGCTTTGCCACCTGCCTGCTCAATGCCGCTCAGCGTCTCCTGGATTTCTCGGCGGGAAATAATACTACGGTACTGACGGTTCACTTCAGGAATGGCAGGCTTTTGCCCTTGGGCCTTCAAGGATTCCATGATGGCCTTTTTCAACGGCATTTCACCTGTAACGCCCTTTGAAAACCCTGGTTCTTCCCCTTCAAGAGAAGACCTTCCCAGCAAAATAAATTTGCAGGCATAGTTCTTAGCCATTTCCAAGACACAAGAGGCTGTCACGCCTTTTGCCCCTCCGCTCACCAAAAATACAGAATTATTGGTAATTCGACTTTCTAAGGAAGTGGTTGCAGGTGAATGATCCTTAATTGCCTGTAAGGTTGCCCTTCCAGCTGGGGTGTATCCCACCTCTCCGATTTTCCGGCTGGGATCGTGTAGCTCTGTAATCAGGGATTGAACTTGTTCCTGAAGGGTTACTCCCTCCCCGAAATCTACGGTTCGACACCAAACGGATGGCCACTCCAGGTTTAGGCTTTTTGTAAGGCCCGTGAGGGCAGCACCACTCATGTCGAGGTTACCTGGATTTTCAAACCCAAACCTTCCGTCGGTCTGGGAAACCGCTAGGAAGCTTCCATACCCGTTTTCGCCAGCATTTTGCAGGGACTTGGCTAGATGTTTGGCCAGAAAGAAGGCCGCTTTCAATCCCTCTTTTTGAGAGGTGGTATTCGCCGTTTTTGCCTTACGAGGATGGAGGTAAATACATCCCCCAATTGCCCCCTCGTTCTGGCTTATCTGGCTAACGAGCTGACCAATTGCAGCCTCAGAAGCTGTATCCAGCCGGTAAGGGGCATTGCTGTTGGTTCCAGGCATTGCTACTCTCACTATCTTTCCAGAAAGTTTGGCAGCCAGGGAAGCCCCTAGCTCGGTTCCATCCTCACACAGGAGCCAAATATGACCAGCAGGAAGAGCTATTTCTTGATGATCTGGTCGAGGCAGAGGGAGAACCGAAACCGTAGACCGATGCGCATCCGCAGCAGTTTTATACGATATTGGGGTTAGCTTTTTTTTTTCGCCTACCACACTGGCAGCTACTCCATTAGAACTACCCAGCAAATCCAGAATGTCCTGAATGGTGCGTTTCTCGCCTAGTGCCTGTGCATCTATCTGTGCCAAGGCAGGATGTTGTTCCTGAACCGCACCGAAGATTTCTACGCGCTTGATCGAGTCGATGCCCAAATCTGCTTCAAGGTCCATGCCTGGTTCGAGCATCTCTTCAGGATAACCGGTCTTCTCACTAATGATTGACAGTAGGATTGGAGAAAGGTTTGAGGTATTAGCTGTTGGGTTAGAGGTGGGTGGTGTTGCCACTTCAACTGGAGCTGCTACACTCGCCTGAAC
>JBCDIQ010000018.1:0-29851 GCA_039024295.1 Bacteroidota bacterium
CATACCGCTCCAGTCGTAGATGAAGAAGGAAAGATATACCTCCATTTGTCGGCTGGTTTTTTCAGTAGGTTCACCGAAGTAACATTGAATGGAGAGAGCATATCGGATGACCGGATGTTTTTTAACCTGCTTCTGCGTTATTCCCCTTCCGGAATGCTCGAATGGACGCAAAAACAAGCAGACCCTTGGGACCTTACCTCAGTTCCTATCAGTCACTTATCCTTTGATTCGATCAGGCAACAGCTAGTTTTGGTACAAAGTGAACGAGAAATTCTTACTGGTGAGGACTGTAACAGCCAACCCAAAGTAGGCATTCAGTCATTTGACCTAAATGGCGAAAGACAAAGTATGTACTCGGCCTCAGTAGGAGGAGAGTTGGCTTTGTACAATGGGGCATTTAGTTCTAATGGAAATTTTGTGGGCCTTGGAAGGTACAGAGGCGAAGTTAATTTTGGTCAGTATGCGATAAGCTCTCTTCCCGACACAATAGAAAGTGATACCTGCGGCATAGTTGAAGGCCTGTATACAGTTTACAACTCTGATGTACAGCGTACCATTTCTACTTTCGCTACTGGAGAATCCAATTTTTTCACTTGGCAGATGAGGAGGTATGATGGTTTTTTGTATTTCTTAGGCGTACTAAATGACGAGTTAACCTTGGTGAAAACCACAGAGAGTTTCGAGTATATCGGTTATCTGCCATTGAACCAGCCCCAGTATGCCGATTACCTCTTCCGATCGAAATTATTGCCCCTTTTTGATGTAAGCAAAGGCTACATCACCTTGGTGGTAAATAACTTCCAGCCCGACTCTACATTTGGAGTAATATCTTTGATCGGAAAAGATGAAAATTGGCTTGGCGTACTTCAAATTGAAGACAAAGGCTGGAAAACAGACCAGACAATTTTCACCACAGTTGAAGCAGTATTCCCGAAAGCGAATGAAGCACTAGCCGTATTCCCCAATCCTTTTACCGATAAAATTAATGTGGTTTTGGCTGGTGATGCCAATGGTGCGACCAGTTTTGAACTCTTGTCTTTGGATGGTAGGTGTCTCCTTACCGGGGAATTTACAAGTGAAACGGTTCAAGAAATAGCCATCCCCGAAATCAGCCCAGGCACCTACATCCTGCGTTTCCTGAACGGAAAAGACGTCTTTACCCGAAAGGTGGTTAAGCTACCGTAACAGCAATATTATCTTTGAGCGAATAGCTGTTCCGGGCCAAACACCAGAACGGCTGTTTGCGTTCATAGGGTGAACAAAACAGGTGCATGTCTCTCTCATCCGTTCAGCCTAATCTTACCCGCAACCCCATTTGGCGAGGATTGGAATTGCTTATTCTATTTGTCGGAATTCCCTTATTGTATCGGTTTGAGCTAATCCCCTTTCATAAGTCCATTCCCCTTTTGCTGGGAGGTGGATACTGTTTCCTTATGCTATGGCGAGATACCTCCTTTGACCGAAGGCGATTTCGAATCAATGGATTTAAAGACTGGAAGAAGCTAGGGCTGATCTGGTTGGGATTTGCGGTAATTTCCAATGCTGTTGTGGCCACAATCTTTCCGGATAGGTTGTTCTTGCTGGTCCATGAAAACCCACTTCTGTTGTTGATCATTTGGATTTTTTATCCGCTTTGGTCGGCATATCCCCAGGAGTTGATCTTCAGGGCATTCTTTTTCCACCGGTATGATGCCCTGTTTCCCAATGTTCAGGTCGCAATTTTGGTGAATGCAATCTTGTTTTCCTTTTCCCACATCATTTTTCAAAATTGGATTGCGCTTGCAGGGACCTTTTTAATCAGCTTTGTATTTGCCAGGACATACCTGAAAAGTAAATCCCTCTCAGTGGTCGCTTTAGAACATTCATTAATCGGTAATTGGGTATTTACCGTAGGATTAGGCCAATATTTCTACCTTCCCATGTCTTAGCTTAAGCCAACTTTTTAGCCAGTTCGATTAAATTCTTCTTCACCCGGTTAAGCATGATATTCAGGTTTTCCTGAGTGGAAGTACCTTCCTGCATGAGAATTCTGTATTGTGAAAATTCTGATTCTGTTATGCTCAATAGTGTTTGGTCATCAGCGTCAAGCTGAGGAAAAAGTTTTTTCATCATCTGGAACGCTGAGGGGAAGTCTGCTTTTTCTACAAGTTGCACAACTTTTGTTGCATCAGGGGAAAGGAAATCAGTCAATTTTCGGAGTTGATCAGGGTATTTTTCTTTGAATCGTTTGTATACCTCCTCAAAGAACTTCGTATCAGCACCGATATATTTTACCTTGAACTGCTCCAGGAAAAACTCCTCATCGTCTTTGTTGGTGAATTTTGTGTTCAATACATAGTTGCTACTGCTATTCGAGAAATGATTATCGTGCCTGTTGAGGTACCGCATGAACAGTTGGGTGTACCAACGCTCAAAGTGGAACCCGATAAAAATGTAGGTGGTCGTCTTCTGAATCCTCGTTTTGACAGAAAGAGGCACCTTTTGGTCGCTGAGCAGGTCCTTTAGCATCATGAACAAGTCATCGAAGTCCAGGATCATGGATTCCCGGTCTTCCAGGCTGCCACATAGGTTGTACAACAGCGGATTATTGGCAGTAGGCTTTTCAATCGAATAGTCACCAGATTTATAGTTGCTGGAAAAGTAATCAAACTGAATGGGGAGCCGATACTTCTTAAAGGTATTGAACAGGGTTTGGTCAGGATTGGCAGAAATAATGAGGGGAAAGGGGATTTCGACTACTTTTCGAAGAAGTCCTTCAGGAGGGGTACATGAATCATAATGTTGGGAGGCTTCTCGCTGTGCATCTACCTTTGCTCCAGGATCCGCAAAAAGAAACAGCCCATCACGTTCATAGGTATGAAGGAGCCGTGCCCCCAATTTCTCTTGCAGTTTTCCCATAAGCCCTTTCTGGGCTCCTGGTAGAAATCCATGTCCAAGTAACAAAACTGCATTTTGCCCTTTGATGTCTGCAATCAGGGCATCCCAATCAACTGATTCCATAGTTCGTAGATTCGATTCCCTAAATTAGATCAATTGGGAGTTTTCTCAAAAAGGTTTACTATTATCGTTATTATCCCTCGTATGTACCTTTGAAGGGGTGTTCATCTTTATTGCTTTTAGTTATGGGAAGAGCCTGGACCTGTTTAACGTTAATGCTGCTTTTGATTAGTTGTGACCAATCAAACGATCGAAAAGAGGAAGTGGTTCTTGAAAAAGGAGAATCGGTATATGTAAACCACTTCACAGAGAGCGACACCACGTTCTGGACAGGAAACGATGGCATACATTACGGAGAGGTGAGGGATGGGTATTATTACTTCGAAGCACTGGATTCAAGCAGAAGGTTCAATGCTCCCAGATTTGACATTCAATCTGAAGACAATTTTTCAGTGGAATCGTCAATCATTGGCCCTACCAGCGATAACAGTTCCTACTATGGGCTGGTAATTGGCGGGTATGGGGCAGAAAAGGATTTTTTGGAGGTAAGTTTCAATAATTCAGGAAAGTACAAAATAGATAAAGGGAAAAGGACGAAAATTAATTCTGGAAATTTTAACATGGGTGATCAGGGAGATTTTAAAAAACTGAAGGTGCTAAAAAAGGGAACTACCTGTTATTTCTACCTCAATGATGAGCGTGTGTTTACCTATGAACTGGAAAAGCTAATGGAATTTAGGTGCGGCCCGATTACTGCAAAAAATTCTGCTGTGTGGATGGATTACCTCAAAATTGAGAAAGAAACGGTGCGATAAATTTGGCTAGATTGAATCCCTACTCTATATGAAAGATAAACAATCACAAGGCCGAAAGGGTGATCCGGCAATGAAAGAAGCCTTTGAAACTATGAATGAGGCTGAGGCAGCTTATTCGCTGAGGGTATGGGTAGGAGCTGTTTTTTTCTTTTTCCTCAAACGAGGGAAAGTACCTTTTGACGAAGTAAACAGCAAGCAGCACGAGAGCAGGAATCTGTGGACGGGATATTTCCTCATCCTGGGGTTGTTTATTGTAACTATTGTGTTGCTTTGGAAATTCAGCTGAAAAGGTAGCTTTTGGGGTCCTTTTTTAAACAGTTAAGGTTATTTGCTATCCTCATGACTTCGGATAATGGACCAGAGTAAATCGATCTCTTTGATGTGGTTGCTGCCAAATTTGAACCAGCTTACCCCCTTCGACATACATCGCACCACCTGTTTGTTTCCGTTTTCATCCCAATACCTGATTCTGAGGGGATAGCATTTTTTAGATAAGAAGCTGTATGGAATCATGCCTGCACTCACTGAAATCAAATTTGTTAAGGGGATCTTTTTTGTTCGAAAGAGTTGAACACAAATCAACAGCTCGTCTTTTATAAGAATGCTGTAAAACCTGCCGAACAGGGTATAATAAGCTAGGCAATAGATCAGCAGGCAAATATGCTTTGGGAGAATATCGAATTCAATGGGATAGTCTAAAATACCAAAGGTGAAAGCTACTGGAATGGTATCAGTAGAAAAGCTGAAGGCCCAATAGAATAGTATGAAATGTAGTGTGAGGAAGACCTTATAAACCGGCATTGTTTCATTTGAAATCTGCGCTTCCATCTCTCTGTGGATTAGGGTGTGACCAACTTGTTTGAATTCGTATTTTCCTTCATGAAGCTCGGATCTATGGGGCGGATAGTAAATTAATTTGCCCCTTAAGCTTGCCTAATAGGTCGGAAGTATTTCCCATAAGTTACAGTTGAAAACCTTCTTTCTTTGGCTCAAAGAGCATCCTCCCCATCTTTTTCCTAACTTCCCCTCATGAGCAAAAAAGAGGTTCGTCACATTGCGGTGGCGGGTAATATTGGAGCAGGAAAAACCACCTTAGTTAATAAATTGGCCCAGCATTTTGGGTGGAGTCCACGATTTGAAGCTGTTGAAGACAATCCCTACCTGGAAGATTTTTATGCGGACATGGCGGCCTGGGCATTTCCCCTGCAAATATTTTTTCTTAACAGTCGGTTCAACCATGTCTTGGATATTCAGCAGGAACCAGGACCGATCATCCAGGACCGAACCATCTATGAGGATGCCTACATTTTTGCTAAAAATCTGCATAAATCCGGGCACCTAAGCACAAGAGACTATGAAACCTATTGGGGGCTATTTAACTCTATGAGCCAGATGATCCAGCCGCCGGATTTGCTGATTTACCTCAAGGCAAGTATTGGGACCCTTACCTCCCAAATTGCCAAGCGAGATCGTTTCTACGAGCGCTCCATCAGCATTCGCTACCTTGAGGACCTGAACCAGCATTACGATGAGTGGATCAATAACTATAAAGAAGGCCCTTTGATGGTGATCAATGCCGATGAAACTGATTATGTAAAACGTCCAGAAGACCTGGGACAAATCATCCAAAAGATTCAAGGAGAGCTGTACGGGCTATTTTAGCTCAAACCGATCTAAAAGGCCTATTTGAGAGTTGGGACCAACCATGACCTCAAAGGTGCCGGGTTCTACCATGAATGCTCCCCCAGGCGAATAATACCCCAGCTCTTTTTCCGTAAGCTCAAAATTTACTACCTGTGCCTCTCCTGGTTCCAACAAAATCTTCTTAAAGCCTTTCAGTTCCCTCACCGGGCGTACGTAAGTGGCGACCAAGTCCCTAATGTACAATTGAGCAACTTCTTCTCCCACTCGATCTCCTGTATTGGTTACCGTAACTTTTACCACAATTGCCTCATTATTGCTCGTGTCAATGGTAAGGTTGCTGTATCCAAATTTGGTATAGCTCAGCCCATATCCAAATGGAAATAGTGGGGCGTTGTCTTCGTCACTGTAGTGGGTCCAGAATACATAGTCTTTTGGTTCGGGTCTACCGGTATTGAAGTGGTTATAGTAAATGGGAACCTGCCCAATCGATCTGGGGAAGGTCATCGGTAATTTACCGGACGGATTGTATTCGCCAAATAAAACCTGCGCAATGGCATGCCCTCCTTGAGAGCCCGGCTGCCAGGCCTCCAAGATTGCGGGGATATGTGCCACCTCCCAGGTTAACGTGAGGGGACGGCCATTCAGTAACACCAAAACAATGTTGGAATTAACCTTATATACCGCTTTAAGCAGTTCCAACTGAAGGCCGGGTAAGCCAAGTTGCGTCCGACTGCGTCCCTCCCCTGATTGAAACCCATGTTCCCCCAATACCATGATGACCACCTCTGAGTTACGGGCTAACTCAACCGCTGCTTCCATCCCGGCCCGGTCTTATTCATTGATGACAATGGGTTGGGTAAAGCTTGGAGTTCCTGTGAAGAGTGCCGGTCCCGGTTCGTACGTTACCTGATTCGTCATTGCTTGCAATCCTTCTAGCACCGAAACGGCAGTTCCATCATCCGATGCAATTCGCCAACTCCCGAGCGGGCTGTTTTTATCCGCCGCCAACGGGCCAATCAGGGCAATGTTCTTTTGCGCAGGTGAAAGGGGCAATACATTTCCTTGGTTTTTTAACAGTACCATGGACCTTTTGGCCATGTCTAACACTGCTTCCTGATGGTCTGGATGATACACTTCCATCCTTTCCCGCTCGGCATTGCAATACCGATATGGATCATCAAATAGGCCCAATTCCCATTTTACTTGAAGGATGCGGCCTGCAGCATCGTCAATGACAGACATAGGCACCTTGCCAGCCTCTACGGCTTCCTGCAAATAGTTCACGAAAGCAAATGCTTCCATATCCATATCGGTCCCAGCATTGGCAGCTGAGATGGATGCGTCTTTCAGAGAAGCCGAAAACCCATGTGTCTCCATTTCCTGAATGGTGGCCCAGTCGGAGACGATGAAGCCTTCAAATCCCCATGTTTCCTTCAGGAGGGTGCGCTGTAAAAAGCGGTTTGCCGTCAATGGCTGGCCATTGAGCAGGTTGAATCCTACCATCATGGATTTAACCCCTGCTTCAGCAGCGGCTTTAAATGGAGGTAAGGCAACGTTATACAGGTTGTAAGGACTCAGATCAGCCGTATTGTATTCCTTTCCCCCTTCCACAAATCCATAAGCCGCAAAATGCTTGGCGGTAGCTGCCAAGGTGTGTGGGGCGGACAAATCATTGCCCTGAAAGCCTTTTACACGCGCTTGGGCAATGAGGCTGCCCAAGTATGGGTCCTCTCCGGCCCCTTCCATTACACGTCCCCAGCGAGCATCACGGGAAATATCCACCATCGGGGCAAAGGTCCAGTTGATACCCGATGCCGTAGCTTCCCTGGCAGCAACCTGCGCCGCTTTTTCAATTACGGCTAAATCCCAGCTTGCTGCTTCAGCCAGTGGGATGGGAGAAAGGGTTTTAAACCCGTGCACCACGTCGTGGCCAAATAATAGGGGAATTCCCAATCGGCTTTCTTCCACTGCGATTTGCTGGATCTTGCGTACCTCTTCGACCCCCCATACATTGAGCATGCCCCCAACATTTCCCTTTTGAATGTCACTGTATTTTTTCCGCGACAAGCTACTGGCTGGAACAGGGCCGGTTACTTCCCAGAATCCGTTGTAGAGGTTCATTTGCCCTATCTTTTCTTCCAGGGTCATGTTCGACAGTAACTGTTTTACTTCAGGCGAAAGCGAGGAGGTGGTTGATGTCATAGGGACACAACAGTTGAGGGTAAAGCAAATGAATACAAAAAATGGAAATTCAAGGAGGGTTCGTTGCATACGACCTTGACCAAAGCAACAAATTAATCTGATGCTGGCAAAATAGTTCCTGAGGGAAGTGATGGGTTATTATTGCAACAGGTTGCGGAGGGTTTCCAGGTAGGCACTTTTTTCAAAGATAGCTCGTACAGGAATTTGAAATTCTGGAAGCACATGGCTTTCTAGCCCATCTTCAACTGTTAGTCGAGCTGCTTCTCGGAACTCCATGAATTCAGTATTTAAGATGTATTTCTCTACAATTTGTAAATCTGTGTCAATAATCCAGTATTCTTGAACGTAATGTGATGCATAATCCTGAAATTTGATACCTCTATCTCGGCTTTCGGTGCTTTTTGATAAAACCTCAACGACCAAGTCGGGTGCAGGGTATCTCATGGTATCTTGTGTAAAAGATTCCGCCTTTTTGTTACCCCAAAAGCTTATGTCAGGTTCATAATCATTTCGAGTAAGTGCCACCAGAGCTTTTTCCATATGTACTTCTCCAGAATGCGAAGCATTTACCCATGTATGCAACAGCATAAATAGGTACTCTGTAGAATTTGAATGTTTTCTTTTCGCAGGTGAATGCATAATGATTTCCCCATTGATAAATTCTGCCTTTACATCAGGACTAAGCCAGTCGTAGAATTCCTCCCGCTGTTTGGCCTCTGCTTCTAATGCGTCTTCCACCTGATGTAGCAGTAACTTTACATCAGGTGTATTGAGTAATTTATGATACAAAGAAGAGGGCATATGCTAATTTTATACATCAATATACGGAAGATCGAGGACAAATGATGATCAAGACTCCCTCCTTTTAGGAAAAAATCGAAGATGAATAGCAATATCCCGATAAAAATCAGACCTTTGTGGCTTGATTGAGCAAGATTATATGAATTCATTCGAAGAAACCGGGCTGAAAGAGGAGATTGTACGTGCGGTCCGGGACTTGGGCTTCGAGTCGCCCACGCCTATTCAGGCCAAAACGATTCCCCACTTATTGGACCATTCAGGAGATTTGGTGGCACTGGCCCAAACCGGAACAGGTAAAACTGCCGCTTTCGGATTGCCTGCTATTCACCTGACAGACTTGGATAGTAAGTATCCACAAACGTTGATTTTGTGCCCTACTCGGGAATTATGCTTACAAATTACCAATGACCTCCAAACCTATGCGAAATATGTGAAAGGCTTGGAAATTGTAGCTGTATATGGTGGCGCAAGCATCGAGAATCAAATCCGGGCCATCAAGCGTGGCGCACAGATTATCGTTGGAACCCCTGGACGTACCCGTGACCTCATTGAGCGTCGTAGGTTGGTCCTTGATCAGGTAGGTCGGGTAATTTTGGATGAGGCAGACGAAATGCTGACGATGGGATTCAAAGAGGAGTTGGAAGCCATTCTGGCAGAAACGCCTCAGGAAAAGCAAACGTTGCTCTTCTCAGCCACGATGTCACGTGACATCCGGTCTGTGAGCCGTAACTACATGCACGATCCTGAAGAACTTTCGGTGGCACGTGTAAATGTAGGAGCTGAGAACGTTACCCACTTATATTACAAAGTACAGGCAAGGGATCGGTATGAGGCCTTGCGAAGAATTGCGGACATC
Organism: Bacteroidota bacterium; assembly: GCA_039024295.1. Taxonomy (GTDB): domain Bacteria; phylum Bacteroidota; class Bacteroidia; order J057; family J057; genus JBCDIQ01. Next base: position 9,256 of record JBCDIQ010000018.1, read on the forward strand.
AATCCTGATATTTACGGCATCATCTTTTGTCGTACGCGTCGGGATACGAAGGAGGTGGCAAATAAACTCCGTCACGATGGATACGACTCAGATGCGTTGCACGGAGATTTATCACAGGCCCAGCGCGATGAGGTGATGAACCGCTTTCGCAAACGTCAATTGCAACTGCTGGTAGCCACCGACGTTGCTGCACGCGGCTTGGATGTAGATGACCTCACCCATGTGATCAACTATAACCTGCCAGATTCGGAAGAAATTTACACCCACCGAAGTGGCCGGACGGGTCGGGCAGGTAAAAGCGGAATCTCCATTGCAATTATTCATACCCGTGAGTTTCGTCGGATTCGTGACATCGAAAAGGCCTCTGGGATAAAATTTGAACAAGCGCAGGTGCCTACCGGCACAGAAATCTGCAAAAGCCAGCTATATGCCCTGGTGGACAAAGTACGGGAGACAAAGGTGGATCGAGAGCAGATTGCCCCATTCATGGACGTGGTTCATGAAAAATTTGCTGACCTAAGCCGTGAAGAGGTCATCGAATACTTTGTGGCAGAGGAGTTTAACCGGTTTCTGGATTTCTACAAAAATGCCCGGGATATCAATGTCAACGATAAGGACAAGCCCAGTAGAAAGGAGCGGAAAAAACAAGTATTTGAGCGCCAAAGCAATGTGCCTTTTTCCCGTTTGTTTATCAATGTAGGCTCAAAGCAAGACCTCAACCCAGCCCGTCTGATTGGTTTGATTAACCACTCCCTGAATTCCAGTTCTGCGGAGATTGGTCGAATTGAGATCATGCGGAATTTCTCTTTCTTCGAGATTGAAGAAGGGGTGGAGCGGGAATTGATTCCGGCAATGAATCAGCGTTCTTTCCAGGGAATGCAAGTAAAAGTGGAATTATCTGAGAATAAACCCTTCTACGCAAATGTCGCTAAAGAGAAGAAGGGAAGGAGCAATGGTTCGGATGGTCCTCAAAATGGCAAATCGAAGAAACGCCATCGTGGGCAAAAGAAGAAATCTCGCAAACGCAGAAGGAAAAAATAACCTGGTCACGCTGGACAGGGTTCTAATCGATGTGTTTTTCCCCTGTCAGCGTTTTCCTTGCATGGTCGGTGTAACTCGTAAACGCTGACAAGGTAAAATTGGAAAAATAACCCGTGATGGAGGATGTCTGCCTTCAAGGACATTTACCGGAATCATTCAGACATGGTGTACAACCTGTGTCTGAATTACCTTCAGAATAAAGAAGATGCGGAAGATGTCACCCAATTGGTTTTTGTAAAAGTCTACCAACAACTAGATAAATTCCAGGGTAAATCCAGCCTGAAGACCTGGATTTACCGAATTGCCGTAAACCAGTGCCTGGATCACCAAAAAGCAAGCAAACGCAAAAAACGCTTTGGCGTTGTGAGGTCATTATTTGCTGAAAAAGAAGACCAAAAAGAGGTCACGCCGATTGAAATGAACCACCCTGGGGTTGCTTTGGAGGACAAGGAGGCTGTTTCCCGGATATTTTCTCTGATAAACCAATTGGCCCCAAAACAAAAGATAGCCCTTTTACTGAAAACGACCGAAGGCCTTTCCGGGAAAGAAATAGGGGAGGTGATGAACCTTTCAGAAAAGGCGGTGGAATCCCTGTTAAGCAGGGCTAGGTCAAATCTCAAAAAAATGTTGTCCTGAAGCGAAGGATTCGAATGGCCCTGTCGTCAAAGCATCAAACACCTATTCTATGAAGCAGCCTTACGATCTGGAAGTACTGAAAAAAATTCAACAGGTAGAGGCTCCCCCTCACCTCCTAGAACGTGTAGAAGCAAGTATTCATGAAATGGAAGAGCTCGTTTCTACTCCCCGAATATGGCTGGCAGCAGCTGCCGTTTTGCTGTTGCTGCTGTTAAATGCTTGGCTCGTGACGGCTCCAAATTCGCACCCTATTCAGGAAAGTGTAGCCAGTGAACTGGTCGAGAGCCTTGATATGTCTTTGACGAATCAATTTTACAGTGAGTAAGACACAATTGCTTTCGATTGGGCTAGGCATCATGGTGATGCTTAACTTGGCTTGGCTGGCTCACGGATTTTTGGCTCAACAAGAGGATTCAATCATGGGGCCAGTAAAAGGTTTTCCCAGAGAAAGGCCACGTGAGCTGGTGATTCGTCGGCTCCAGTTAGATGATGCTCAAATAAAGGAATACGAAAAAGACATTCGTCGACACAGAGGCAAAATCTCCACGCTGGATCGAGAGATTTTGCGCCATAAGGAAGAGTTATATGCCCAGCTTTCATCGCCGGATCCCGAGATTCGGAAATCCCTGTTAAAGACACTTGGTCATCTGCATGTAGAAGTTGAGAAGGCGCATCTTGAGCACTTTCAAGCCATCAAATCTATTTGCAGGGAAGAACAGCTTCCAGCTTTTGACGAATTAGCAAAAGAACTTATGCGCTTTTTCCGCAAAGCCGGTCCACCACCCGGAGGGCCACCCCCAGGGGGACCTCCACCGGGTGGGCCTCCTCATGGCGGACCGCCACCCCTTCCACCAGGGCATGTTCGCTGACAAAACCTACGCTGACAGGCTTCTAGTCGATATGCTTTTCCCCAGTCAGCGTTCTCCCCACGTGCGCGGTGTAACTAAAAATACTGAAAAGATAAAGTTGAGATGGTAAAAACCTTGTTAGCGTGGGCTTGGGTTACATGCACTAAACGCCTTCACCTTGTTAGCCTCATATTTCTGTAGGTACTTTTCCCGATCCTGGGGCATGCAGTGACGTTCCCAGAGAACGGGCAAATATTCCTGAACAGCCTTAGTGGTGCGCACTTCCCAGTATTGGTCACGTGCTTTTCGGGTAGCTTCTTCATACGGAACAATCGGAACAGGATAATCTAATCCAATCCTGAAATTATACAGCTGTTGTTCCAGTGGAGAAAGGTTCCAGGGAGTTGCCACCTGGGCGGGCGGAACCAGTGCTAATTCTGGGATATACTGCTTGATAAAAGTCCCCTCAGGATCATGTCGCTTTGCTTGAATAATTGGGCTAAAAATTCGTAGGGGATGATAGCCACTCAATCCGGCTTGCATCTGATGCTGTGCATAATGTAGCCCGGGTTCGTAGTCCAGGAAAACCTTTGCCAAAAATTGTGAAACCTCAACCATCGGTTGCCAAAGGATAAAGGTGGCAAAGGTCGCCAGCATAGCACGCATCCTGAAATTTTGGTAGCCATTTTGGTGAAGGCATCGGATGCATGCGTCGACCAATGGGTATCCTGTCATTCCCTCGGTAAAGGCTTTGAAAATTTGCGGATTGTAAGGCCGTTTGAGGGCCTTCATGCCATGGTTGATGGGTTCAGATTCAATCTGGTATTCTGTTTCCAGTTTTTGGATGTAGTGACTTCGCCACCAGAGCCTTTCATGAAATCTTATAAACTCCCGATCAAAGGGGAGGAACTCTGAGGTATTTTGGGTCTTTTGATAAACCTCTCGAACACTGATACAGCCATATGCAAAGTAAGGGGACAACCTGCTACAGCCTTTTCGACTGGCAATGGGTTTAGATAAAGATCGTGTATAACCCACAGCTCGATCGGTAACAAAAGAGGAAAAATACCTACGGGCAAAAGATTCGCCTCCTGGCTGAAAAGAAGGATTTTGTTGTTGCCACTCTTCCGGAATTTGAGGCCCGGCTATCTTTTGAGCCAGGGAATCAGAAACGGTAACCGAGGTCATTTGGTCCAGGTCAGGGGTAACCAGTGGAGCTTGCATGTCTGCCTTCCAGCTTTCCCACCATCCGTTCCGAGTTTGCTTTCCGCGAATTACCCCGTCTTGTCGCCATTCATGCCAGGGAATACCCCATTTTCGACAAATACGTTTGACCTCCTTATCCCTATCAAAGCTGACCCTCAATCCCGTTTCCTGGTGAGAATACAGCCCTTTTAGTTCAAAATGCCCCGTAATTTCACGCAATACTTCCGGAAAATTCCGGTTACAGATGTAGAGTCTGTGGCCATTTTGAGACAGTCTTTTGCATATTTCGGTAACTGATTGCCAGGCAAAACGCCAATGCCGAACATCACTTTCTGGACTTTCTACCAGGGCTGGTTCGAATGCAAAAACCATCAAAATAGGCCTTCCAGCCTTAATGGCTGCTGCCAATGGCGGATGATCGCTTAACCTTAAATCTCGCTTGAACCAAACCACAGAAATAGGTTCCATGGTTGTTCAAACACATCGAATTCCCTATATGTTTTAAGCGAAATCGCATCTTTTGAAAAATTTTTCAAAAAAAGCGAAGGATTTTTAAAAACATGTCGTCAAATGTTCAATTAGTTCATAAATCCCTCAGTTAAGCTTATGAAAACGAACCACACAGCCTCCTATCTCATCCTCTCATGTTTCTTTTTTTCCATGTTGTTTTCCGCCTGTTCTCCAGACAGTGTGGTAGATAACGATGATGATGTTGTCGATGATGGTGACCCCATAGGAATCATCGATCCTGATCCCGATGTAAGTGCCATTGAAGAAACCTTCCAGGGGCGCATCGACCTGGATAACCTTCATAACTACGCCAACCAGTCTATCCCCAATTACATCAACAAGGATAACACCACAACCAACCCCATAACGGATGCTGGTGCTACCCTTGGAAGGGTACTGTTTTATGACAAAGAATTGTCATTCGACCGAACCGTTTCCTGTGCCAGTTGTCATAAGCAAAGCCTGGCTTTTGGCGACGAATTACAAGCTTCCGAAGGCGTTGCAGGTACAACCGGCAGGCATTCGATGCGGTTGGTAAATGCCAGATTTGCCAATGAAACCAGGTTTTTCTGGGACGAACGAGCCCCTACATTGGAATTTCAAACGACCCAACCCATTCAAGATCACATTGAAATGGGCTTTAGCGGAGCCCAAGGTGATCCAGACATAGAGGCGTTGATTGATCGATTATCCGGACTGGAATATTACCAGGAGTTATTCAGATTTGTCTATGGCGATGCTACCGTGACAGAGGAAAGGATGCAAACTGCTTTGGCGCAATTTGTTCGTAGCATCCAGTCATTTGATTCTAAATATGATGTTGGAAGGGCACAGGTAGGCAACAACAACCAGCCATTCCCTAACTTTACTCAACAGGAGAACCTGGGTAAGAACCTGTTCATGACACCTCCCCAGGTCAATCCTGGTGCAGGCAGGGTAGGAGGTGGTGTGGGTTGTGGCGGATGCCACCGTGCCCCGGAGTTTGATATTGATCCCAACTCCCGTAACAATGGGGTGATTGCCAGCATTGTGGGCAACGAATTTGAGTTGAATATCACTCGTTCTCCCTCTCTCCGGGATATCTTCGGCCCCGATGGGCAACCTAATGGCCCCTTGATGCATACGGGAGACATGGATTTTGAGCAAGTGTTGAACCACTATGACCGCATTGATGCTGTGGGAAATCCCAACCTTGACCGACGCCTTACGGCACCTGGACCTGGAGGCGGTGCAGGGCAGCAGCTCAACCTTACTCAAGACGAACGCGAAGCTGTTACCGCATTCATTCACACCTTATCGGGCAATGAAATGTATACTGCCGAGCGCTGGTCGGATCCGTTCCCGCAGTAGTTGCAAAACTCGGTCGATTATGAAACCCTGTCAAGGTTTTGAACCTTGGCAGGGTTAACGTCCTTGGGGGATTTGGGTGAATCCTGTATATTTCAATCATGAAATATTGTCCTTTCCGATGTGCAACTTTAAAGTACTGGCTGGCATACCTAGTCGCACTCTTGGTACCCATCTTCGGAGCAAGTCAATCTTTTTCAGGTTGGGAGGAGAATTATCAACTATTAGGTCAGGATTCTCTGCTTGACCTCAGAAAAATAGCTTATGAAAAACACATCATCGGGCAGCAGCCAGCCGATCTCGCCAATTGGGGTAAAACTGTCGCTGTAGATTTGGTCAAATTCGGAGGAGACTATCAACATGCTGCTGAAATCAATCAAGAAGCCATCAAATATGCCCAGCAAGCGGGAGATAAGGGACTAGAGGCCAAATGCTGGAATAATCAAGGGATATTTTTGATGTGGCTTCGGAAATACGAAGCTGCTTATCAGGCATACGAAAATTGTTTGATGCGGGAAAACCAGGACCAGCCCAGCCCCAAAACCCTCCACAATATGGGCAACCTCAAAATTCTGTCAGGCAAACTACAGCAGGCAATTCCGCTGTTTCAACATGCCGCTCGGTTGAACAAAGATCAACCTGGGTCACTGGTGAAAAACCATCTGGGGATAGGAACCGCATATGCGAAACTCAGAAAATGGGACAGTGCCAAAGTATACCTGTTAAAGACATATAGGCTGGCAGAGCAACTGTCAATTGCTAATTCGTACGCAGACCTAAATTTACAATTGGGATATGTCTACAACGAATCCTATCATGCTGACTCTGCCTATTACTTTTTCTCAAACTGCATGAAAATTGCCCAATCCACTCAGAACCACGAAGATTTGGCACTGGCACACCATGGATTTGGTAATTGGCACCTGAATCAAAGAGAGTATGCCGAAGCCATTACTCAACTTGAAAAGGCTGTGGAAGTAATGGATGGGAACCTGTATGACTTTACCTCAATGGTGTATGGTGCCCTGGCCATGACGCATAAACGGATGGGCCATATTTCTATTTCAAGGGACTACTACGAAAAAGGGATTGAGATGGCCCAAGCACTTGAGAAAAAAGGGGAGCTAGTAGATTTTAGGTTGAGCCTTGCTAATCTGGAGCGAGAACTGAAAAACTATTCCGCAGCTGAAGGTTTACTAAAGGCCAATCTTTCAGACTCATTGGTAATTGCTGATGTCTATAGTTTTACCAAAAATAAAATTGAATTGGGAATTGTGTTGTACAACAGTGGGAATTCTATTGAGGCAGAACGATTGATGTTGGAAGCAATTGGTCCTGCAGAGCAAATTGGGGAGTGGGAGGACCTCGCATCAGCACATACGACGGTTGCGGCCATTTCGATGGATAAGGACGATTCAAAAGCGGTTTGGGAAAATATGCAGTTGGCTCAACGTTGGCGGGACAGCGTGCAGGCCGGTTTGTACAGTGAAGGCCTTGCGCGTGTACGAACCCAGTTTGAAACAGATTTAAAAGAGCAGGAAATCTCTCAGCTCAATCAAAATCAGGAACTATTGGAGGATAACCTGGCGAAAACCAAGCGAGAACGAAACCTGCTGGTCCTGTTAGCGATCATTTTGCTGGTGTTTGTTGCTGTGGTAGGATACTTACTCAATCGCATTCGACAACAACAAAAACGGATTACCGATCAGCGGGATAGGTTGGAACAGCTCAATCACTCCAAGGATCGGCTTTTTGCGTTGATTGCCCATGATTTGGCAGGTCCAATTTCCGGGTTTAACGACCTGAATCGATTGTTTCAGCACAACATTCGTCAGGAAAAGTGGGATCGGTTGACTGAATTGAGTGGGCATGTGGCCCACCAAAGTAAGCAACTGCGATTTCTGCTGGATAATCTGCTGCAATGGGCCCTCCAGCAAATGAATGCCTATCGAGCTGAAACCCTGGAATTCAACCTAATCGCAACCTCTCAGGAGCAGCTAGAGGTGTTTCACACACAAGCCGAACAGAAAGGCATTAAGGTGAATTTGGTGCCAAATGAGGAAAATGTTCCCCTTCTTGGCGATCAAAAGGGATTTCGAATTGCCTTGGGAAATCTCTTGGCCAATGCCATTAAATTCAGCGAAGGGGGAGAAATCATCCTTCAAATTCAGAAAATGGATGGAGGGGTTGAGGTCCTGGTAAAGGATAATGGAACGGGCATGTCACCTGAAAAAATTGAGGAATTGCAATCCGACAGTTTGCCTCATCCGGTAAGTGGGAGTAGAGGGGAACGAGGGACAGGATTAGGGTTGCAGTTTGTTAAAACATACGTCGATCAGTCCAAAGGAGAATTTATCATTCATTCTACCCTTGGAAAGGGCAGTCAAATTGGTTTTTTTCTGCCTGATAATGCCCATAAGTCATGACGCCTGTTTCCATACTTGCCGTAGAAGATGATCCCATCCAACAAGCTTCTCTGGAGCTTACCTTGGATGAGATGGGCTACCACTGTGCTGGTCTTGCTGAGAGTGCGCCCAAAGCTATCGAGCAGTTCAAGCGAACTTCTCCTGATCTCGTGTTGCTTGACATTCACCTGAAAGGTCAGACTGATGGCATTTCGCTTGGGCATCAATTGAATACGATTCGTCCAACACCGCTCATTTTTCTGACTTCCTTTGAGGATGTAGAAACCTATAATCGAGCACGCCTGACCCACCCGGCAGCCTACTTGGTGAAACCTGTTAAGGTTCCTGCTCTTCAATCCTGCATAGAGCATGCATTGCGGCAATTTGAGAGACCTGAGGAGAAGATTATTGCTGCTCCCTGGAAGGATGATGTTCTATTTCAGGAAAGCCTCTTTGTGAAGATTGGACAGCGGCTGGTACGAATCAAATGCGAAGACATTTTATGGGCAGAGACAGCTGGTAACCGCTACGCTAAGCTGGTAACAGCAGAACGGGAAGCTCACGTTAGGAGGTCGCTGACAGAGATTCAAGGGAAGCTCAAGAACTTTCCCTTCGTAAGAATTCATCGTTCATTTTTGATCAATATGAATTTCTTGGCGTCCATTCGCGAATCTGACCAAACGGTGCAAATAGCCGGGCATGACTTGCCAATTGGAGAAACCTATCGTAAAGGGTTTATGCAACGGATCAATCGGTTGTAAAACTAAAAAAGCCGAAGGCTACAGTGCCTCCGGCAAAATCATACATCTGTCACATTACTTACTAAGCTTTACGCCTAGCCAGAATGAGATCCCCACGGTCGCAAGAATGGTAATCACACGGAGCATGCCGCTTTCAGGTGAAAAAGCAAGAATAAGGGCAGTTCCTATACCAAGTCCCACAACAGTACCGACTGCAGCACCCACCAGTTTAGGAGGAATAGCTGCGTGTGCCCTTTCAAATTGACTTCGATGCCGAAGAAAATCTTCTCTGGCTTGACGGACTGCCAATCGATGACCTGCGGAACGCAGCTTCTCGGTAGCAGCTTCAGGGGGGGAGAGTCGTTCAGGGGTGTTGGGAGAAGAAAGTGCGTTTTCATGGTCAGGCCCTGAGGCCGGATTACCTTTCTTCATCTGAACAGGGTTAAGGGTTTGGAATTCGCAAATAAAGAACGGAAGTAGATCTCTTTGGGAAATGATCCAAAATAATAGTTAGCAATTCAGATCATTATATGTGGATAAAAATATAGAGATATTGGATTTATCGCAAATCAATTTTATTCATATCGACGAAAAATTACCTGAGTTTGGCTATTTTTTCTTCTTTCTTTCAAAAACATACACGTCTACATCCAGATATTTTTGTGGATTTTTCTTAATTGCTTCAAGTAGGTCATTGGCATTTCCAATAGAGCCATTCAGGTTATCATAAAGTTCTCGTTCTCGAATAAGTAGGCCCAAACTACTGGAATCACTGTTTATTTGTTGGGTTAAGGCATTCAATTGAGCCACCGCAGCTTGTGCTTCTTGGGTCAATTTTTTGATGTCAGGACTTGCTTCGGCGAGTTTATCCGTTGAAGTTCCTACATTTTTTATGATCCCATTTATATTGGGTTCATTCTCATCGATATTTCCCACCACGTTTCCTGCACTTACAACTACTGAATTCGTGGACTGGGTAAGTTGGTCTACCTGACCCGTAATGCTGGCAATATTTGCAGTGGTTTGGTTCAGGTTTTTTACAATGGCCTCTATGTCATTGCCTCCTTCAAACTGTTCTAAGGAGGAAGAAACAACTCTCGCGATTTTGGTCAATTCCTGAGAAAGCTTTTTTATTTCTCCAATAATTTCAGTTCCATCCTTATCAAAAAGGTCTTGGGCTTTGTCAAAAGCTGTCTCTGCAATACTGCCCGAAATGGTATCCCCGTCTTCCAGCATACGGCTGGACTGTCCCTTAATGATTTCCACAGCTTTTGTACCCAGTAAATCAGCGTTATAAATATCTGCTCGTGAATCTACGGGGATAAATCGTTCCTGGTCTAATTCTAATTGAACAGTAACCTTATCATCAACCAGGTCCATTTTCATTACACGACCTACACTCAGGCCTTTCATCATAATGGAATTCCCCCTTACCAAGCCATTCACATTGTCATACACCACCACCAGCCGCATCGTGCTGCCCAGAATATTACTTCCCTTCATGTAACTGAGACCATAGATGGCCGCCAGGATAGCAATGATGGCATAAATACCGAATTTGACTTCTTTGGATAAATTCAAAATGGAAGAATTTGAAAATTGGGTAGCGGAATAATTGGATTGGGAGAGAAGTTAGATCGCTTCGGAAGCAGACTCCAAAATATAATTCATTTGGTCAATATCTTCATCATTCAAACGGAGGGTCCCTTTGAATGTTGCCCAGTCATCGACCTTGTAGGAGGCATCTGATTCTGTTAAATTAAGTTGGACCACAGATTCAGGACCTGCACCTCCACAGAAAAAGCAAGCACTCATGGGAAAAGCGGAAAGCACATACTGACCTTTTTCTTCATCAATGGGAATGATGTACCCGGGGATGCTCACTTTCTTTCCTTCTAGGCCTTGAACCGTCTCACCAAATTTTGGAAAGAGCATGATCTGCTCCACTTCAGGATAGTACTTATCAACAAAGGAAACATCTGCCAAATCAATCCATGAGATTTCATGGTAGCCGTTCACTATCCGAAAGTTGCGCGCACCAGACCCAGGTTCTCTCGTGGGTTCGTCCCTATCAGTTCCTTCATTGGGGGGTACCTCGGAGAATGACTGAGGACCAACGTCAGGTAAGCTATTGGGAGCAGGTTGTGTGGGATCAAACTCTTGTCCAACTTCCGGTTCTGGTACCATAAATGTCACAAAGGCCCAATTGAGCAGGGCAAATGCTGTTACAACTCCTAGAATGTATGGAAGGTATCTCATGAAAAGAGTAGTAAGGATAAAAAACCGTTTTTAATAACGGCCTTGGACAAAAATAGGATATTGAAGGGAAACTTGCATCAGAGTTTACCTACACTTGATTGCTAAGGGTCTGTGAAATGGGGGTATTTGCTGCCCTTAATGCTGGAATCAGGCCTGCAACAATTCCCAGTCCAATCACACCAACCGCTAGAAGTGCCTCCTCAGGAAGTACCTGAAATGCCAATAACTGATAAGCATATTGTGCTTCTGCCTGTTGACTCAGGAGAAAAATGGCCCCATGGCCTAGAAAAAGTCCTACTATCAGTCCAGTTAAGCTAAGCAACATTGCCTCAGTCAGAATCAAGCTGGCAAGTTTTTCTGGACTTGCCCCCAGTGTTCTCATGAGTGCTAGCTCATACCTGCGCTGGTCAAGGGAAGTATAAAGGGAAATAAACATGCTGAGGGCCGCAATCAACATTACGGCGATTGCTACTCCTCTAAGTACAGAAGTACCTATGCCCAATTGGTTGAATAGCCGATTGAGCTCGATAGCCGGAACAGCAGCTTGCATCGAGGTATTGGCATTGATCTGTCTGGGCATCGTAACAATGCCTACCGCTTTATTCCTGAATTTTACCAGCAGAGAGGTAACCTCTCGATCAGCATAATGCTCATCTGCATCCTCCTCATGGTTTTCCTGTGGATGCGTTTTATGGCCATCATCGTGATCTGCTTCTTCGTTTTCATGTTCAGCATCTGAGTGGGACTCCTCTGAAGTCGACTCCTCATGATCTTCTTCATGCTCATGGACAGCCCAGACACTTTCGGTGGATGTCAGTATCAGTTGATCGAGAACCGTGCCATTGGGTTGGAGGATCCCTGTAACGATATATTTACTTTCCTCGTGGGTCATGCCCTCTGCAAGTAAGCCATGGGTGCCAGCAAAAGAATCACCAATCGATAAACCAGTTTTTTGAGCTACTTTCGCTCCCAGCACAACCTCTAGGGTAGCGTTCCAGGGAGTTCCCTGTGCAATTGTACCCTTGTATAATTCCAGGTATGCCAAAGTGGTTCCCAGAATTCGATAACCTCGATAATTATCCCCGTAAGAAAGGGGAATTGCCTGTTTGATCAGCGGATGACGCATTAGCTTCTCAGCTTCCTCTAAAGGAATATTACCAGTAGGAGAATCAATGTGATAAATGGCGGAAAGAATTACCTGAAGCGGACTCCCTTTTGCGCCTACCACCAAATCCACTCCCCGAAGGTTGGTCTTAAACTGGCGTTCCACCTCATGGTTGAGGAGCAAAAGCAGGCTGATGATACCTACCCCTAGTGCCAGAAGTAATAGGCTCAGCAGGCTCGACAGCAATCGATCTGCCAGGTTTTTCCAGCTAAGTATTAACGTATTCATGTAATTAACTGAGTCGAAGGTGCTGAGGAAACAGGTTTACAAGCCGTTGGTCATGGGTCACAATGAGTAAGGCTGCGTCCTCTAGCTGTGCTTGCTCTGCCAATAAAGTTGCTACCTTATGGGCATTTTGATCATCGAGGCTGGAAGTAGGCTCATCTGCCAAAATAACAGAAGGCTGGTTGACAAGTGCCCTGGCAATACTGGCTCGTTGTTGCTCCCCAACACTCAGAAATCTTGGCAGTCGGTTGGCATATTCTCCAATTCCTAACCGACCTAGAAGGGTTTGTACCCTTTTCTTTGAAGGAGAATTACCCGCTAGTTGTTGTGCCAATAGGAGGTTTTCAGCTACCGTAAGTGAACGGATGAAATGAGGTTGCTGAAAAATCAGCCCGACATTCGCCCCACGAAACTGGTCAAGGGTTTGCCCCTTTAATTTTTTGAGGGAATATCCTCCGATATGCACTTCACCTTGTTGTAAAGGAATTAATCCTGCAATCAAGTGAAGAAGTGTGGTTTTTCCCCGACCGGAAGTACCAAGCACCAACAGGGTTTCTCTTGAGTTACACTCAAGGTCAGGGAACATTATTTTAGGCCTTCCAGGGTATTGGTAGGCGATCTCATGGGTTGCAATGCTCATGTCCAAAAATAGGCTTTTTTGAGACAATGAACGGCAAAAAACTCAACGTGATACCAAAGCGGTAAAGTCATGGCGGAGGTTACGCCACTCGACCAAGTCCGCCTTTAAAGAGCCAATTGCCAAATCAGATTTTATGCGAAGGGGAATTTTATTGTGGTCGTCGGATATCCAGAACTCAATCTTACTTCCATCGGTAATCAGGCCCGCTTCCTCCACGAGGAGCTTCATTTTAAGGGCTTTGTACTTTTTTCCTTCTACGCGAATGGTCTCCCTTTTGACCAAAACAGCTTCAAGCCCAAAAGTCTTGCGATCGATGAAGTTACGAAGGGATATCTTATCGCCTAGCTTCAATCGGGTATGATCTGTGGTTGTCCGAGCAAAATAGAAGGCAGAAACAACATCTTGAATACCCACGGGAACATCGTATTGCCGAACCCGCTTTTTTCGATCTGTGTAAATGGCTTTTTGCTGTTCGTGATCAAATTGAATGGTGGTATAGCTTTCAAAATCACCTTCCTGAATGTCTCTATTGAATTGGATGGGCAGGAGGGTTTTCTCATCTACATAGGTTTCGTATACGTCCTCACAATGATAGAACAGATCAAATGCGCCGGCAGTCACGCCTGTGCCTTTGATGTGCATGCACCTGTGACCATTTATATGCTGAGATTTGGGCGAAACTTCCATGGTGGCAAATCCAGCGTTCAAGAGTCCATAATGAACCCTGTATTTTAAAAATTCACCCTTTTGAAAGGTGAAGTTAGGCACCGATGTCCATAGAGACTGACCAAACGCAGCCCCTGTAAGTAAGAGGAATAGGGAAGTGATTATAGTTCTCATGGCTATAGGCATTATGGTTATTAAACGCATAACTATTAAAAAAGGTATATAGGTTTTTATGTGAGAAATCTTACTTGATTTATGTCATATAGAAGGTTCTGTAAACGCTTCTGGATGACGTGTTTTTCTACCTCTTTGGTTATTAAGACGTTCAATTATTGAAAATATCATCAGTTACTATTGAAAAAATGGGTGATTTTTTGAGAAAACCTTACTCGTAAAGAAAAAAAACTATGTAATATATCTGGAATATCAGACTTCCTGGCAACTGATTCTTTTGTTTATTGTCTATATTATATTAGCAAAATGACTTAGAGCTTCAATATCGCATTAATGCCAGAAATTATAGAGGTAGTAGAATCACCCAGAATGTTAAGGTCAATCGAAGAAGTACTAATAGGCTATGGCTTTGATGTAAAGGTGGTTACAAGCAATGGGCACGATTACAACGGGTCGGCTAGCCAAATGGATGGTTTAGAGGTCATCCGGTATGTACGTCAAGAGTTTGACCCACCCTACACCATTGTTTTGGTCATCAAAGATTGAAGGCTAGGAAGATGGTTCGGCTTCTTCTGATAGCTGCTTCTCGAAAATTCGCTGATAATACCCTTGCTGTCGCACGAGGGACTCGTGGGTTCCTTCCTCAATAAGCTTCCCGTTTTCTAATACGATAATGTGATCAGAATCTTGGATACAGGAGATTCGGTGGGCAACCATGATCACGGCTACCTCTGGATTTTGCGTGCGGTAAGTCCGTAAATGTTGAAGAATGGTTTCTTCTGTGTTGGTATCAACCGCAGAGAGCACATCATCCAAAATCAACAATTGGGGTTCTTTTAACCACGCCCTTGCCAATGAGATGCGTTGCTTCTGCCCTCCAGACAATGTTACCCCACGCTCGCCCACCAATGTATCATAGGATTTTGGAAATCCCTCGATATTGGTAGCTACTGCTGCCTTGGTGGCTGCCGCTTGTATGGCCTCAAAATCAACGACGGGTTTCCCAAAGGCAATGTTATTCCTGATGGTATCAGAGAAAAGAAATACATCCTGGGGAGCATACCCAATCGCTTGGCGCAGGGCAGCCTTGCTGTAGCTCGAAAGGGGCATGTCGTCAAGTAGGATTTGGCCTTCATCAATATCAAATAGCCGGGGAATCAGGGCGCAAAGGGTAGATTTACCTGAGCCGGTTGCGCCTAGTATCCCTAGCTTTTGCCCAGGCTTCAACTCAAAAGACAGGTCCTTAATGGCTTTAATACCGGTATCTTGGTACGTAAATGATACCCCTTTAAATTTTAGGGATGCCTGCTTGGGACCAGCAGTAGTCCTTGGGGTAAATTTGATTTCAGAACGTTCTGCTAATAACTCATTTAGTCGAACCTGACTGGCAGCCGCCCGTTGGATCAGGGTAGTTACCCAACCAATTGCAATGATGGGCCATGTGAGGAGGTTGATGTAAATGATGAACTCAGCAATATTTCCTATGGTGAAGCGCCCGCTGATGACCCGTTCGCCTCCAATCCAAATGGTCAGAATGGTACTCAGCCCTACCAGGAAAATGATCGCAGGCATAAAGGCTGCATCAACTCGGGCCAAAGACATGGATTTCTCTTTGTACAACTCAGCCTCCTCCCCAAATCGGTTTTCTGTCTCCTTCTCCTTTACATAGGCTTTCAAGACACGGATACCTGAGAAAACTTCTTGGGTAAAGGTGGTTAACACGGAAAGCTGCTTCTGGATCTTATCACTTTTTGCCTGGATAATGCTTTCCACATAATACACGAGATAGCTGAGGGCAGGCAGGGGAAGCAGTGCATAAAAGGTGAGTTCAGGGTTTACTGCTAGCATGGTGATGATGACCACCAATGCCAAAGAAATGGTATTCAGCGTGTACATGATCCCTGGTCCCAGGTACATCCGAACCCGGCTTACATCCTCGGACATGCGGGCCATGAGGTCACCGGTTCGATTTCGGCGATAAAAGCTGGTAGAAAGGTTCTGGAGGTGATCGTAAAGGTCCTTACGTAGGTCAAATTCGACCAGTCGAGACATGACAATCAGGGTTTGTCGGGTAAGAAACAGAAAGAGTCCCCTTAGTAACGCCATCCCAATCACAAGACCTCCGAACAGCAACAGGCTTTTCCATAAATCTTCCTTTAGGGATTCTGCCAGTTGGAATCCATCCAGCAGTTCAAAAATAACGATCTCGTCGCTTACCATGTCAATGGCACTTCTTACGACCTGAGCTGGATAAACGGAGAAAAGATTGGCAGCTATAACAAAAACGACTCCCAGGAGCAGGTACCGTTTGTACTTCCAAATGTACGGATTGAGGGCAAAAAGTGCTTTCATGTAGCTTTGGTGAACAAGATCACCGCTCAAATATAGGAATTAACCATGAAATCTTTAGGCTTTCTAAGCTTCCGGCATTTTTGGCACTTTCTTTGGCATGTCTTTCATGCTCAGACTATTGTTCAACTCCTTGATCATTATAACATGAAATACGCCATTCGCATAATTGCTCTTTTGATTTGTGTACAAGCAGGGGCTTTACAAGCTGATGGGATCAAATTTTTTGAGGGGAGGTTTGCCGCCCTCAAGGCCCAGGCACTGCTTCAGCAAAAACCTTTTATGGTCAATTTCTTTACCGACTGGTGTGGACCATGTGATAACATGGACAAATACACATTTGCTGACAAAGAGTTGGGAACTTACGCGGAAGAAAACTATTTGGCCTTTAGTGTAAATGCAGAATCTGCCGAGAACGAAGGGGTGCAATTGGCCCAGCGGTATGACGTTTTATTTTTTCCTACCATTCTGATTTTTTCTCCGGAAGGAAAACTGATGCATAAACTAAGCGGATACCAGCGGGCCAGCACGCTTTTGGTAGAGCTTAAAAAATATCGATATGGAAACAAGGAAGCCAAGGCTGAAAGCAAACCTGTTGCCGCTGCTGCCAAACCTGCTACAATTCCACAGCCGGAAAAACCTGTTGCCAAAAAGGAAACAGTTCAGGAAACTTCAGAAGCTCAGACAAAATTGGTTGCCCAGTCTACCCGGAACATGGAGCCTATCCCACCAGCTAATCCTCCTTCCAGCGTAGCAGAGAAGAAACCTGAACCTGTTGAAGAGGAGGTGGAGATGAAAGCGAAGGAAGCTGCCGTCAAGCCAGCACCTAAGCCAGTTCCTGTTAAGAAAGCTGCGCCAAAGAGTGCATTCAAAGGTCAAGGCCTTTTTAGCATTGACATCAAGCAGCAGTCAAAGGAAGGCTATGGCGTACAGGTTGGCGTATACGTCGATTATGCAAATGCGATCAAGGAATCTCAAAAACTAGCTGCGGAAGGTCATGAAAACCTGTTAATGGGCATCACCGAACTAATCGGGAAGCCTGGGTTCAAACTTATGCTTGGGCCTTATTCAACGGCTTCGGATGCAGATGCTAAACTGAAAGAGATTCAGAATAAAGGTCGAGTTGGACTCGTCATTCCACTTGCGGATTATTGATGGTTGGCAGCAACAAAACATATAGCCTGAAAAGGAAGAACTTTATCTCCTTTTCAGGCTAATTTATTTTTGGGAACTAAGCCTTTTTGCTATACCACAAGGTTGACAATTCTACCAGGCACCACGATAACCTTTCGTGGGGTTTTTCCATCGAGGAATTGCTGAACCCGTTCGTCAGCAAGTGCAGCTGCTTCTACCTCATCCTTACTTGCTTCCGAGGAAACCATCAACTGTGCGCGTACCTTTCCATTAATTTGGACTGGATACTTGATTTCATCCTCAGCCAAATACTTCTTCTCCCATTGGGGGAAGGCAGCTTCCAAAATTGAGGTCGTATGCCCAAGGCGTTGCCACAATTCTTCTGCCAGGTGTGGGGCAAAAGGAGACATGATCACCAAGAAAGGCTCCAAAATTGCTCTTTTGGAGCAGTTCATTTTAGATAGTGTATTGGTCAGGGTCATAAAAGCAGGGATGCAGGTATTGAAGGCAAGTCGCTCAATCCCTTCTTCTGTCTGCCTGATGGCAATGTGAAGGGCTTTCAGTTCTTCTGGCGTGGGTTGATCTTCGGTAACAAGGGGTTCGCCGTCACGCCCAATGAACAGGTCATATGTTTTGCGAATAAAGCGCGCAACACCATTGATCTGTTGGGTATTCCAGACCTTGGAGTCTTCAAGCGGCCCCAAAAACATTTCAAATAAACGGAAGGTGTCTGTGCCATAGTCCCGGATGATGTCATCAGGGTTGACAACATTGTACTTGGATTTAGACATCTTTTCTACTTCCGACCTCAACTGGAACTGGTCGCTTTTTCCATTTTCAAAAGAGTGAAAAACCCCACCTAAATAATACCCTCCGGCACAGACAAATACCACATCGGCAATTTCCTTTTCCCAACCAATCAACTTTTTCATGGAGGCTTCATCCAAATAGGAAGCCCCTTCTCCGCCATGATTCTTTACATATTCAATTGGCAGGTGAATATCCGTATTGTGCTGAGGGTCTGAACCTGGATAATCCTTGAGCAGTTCCTGGCTAACGGCAATCTGTCGTTCTTTTTCATCCAGTTGAATCCCTTCCCAGACACCTGCTTCATCTTTCACAAAAACCTGGGCACTGTTCTTGGGTAAACGGGTGACAAAGGCTGAGATACCCTGGATCATCCCCTGATTGACCAATTTGTTGAATGGCTCGTCAACAGAAGAATATCCCAGGTCATACAAAAACTTAGTCCAGAACCGGGCGAAAAGCAAATGCCCTACTGCGTGCTCAGTGCCGCCTACGTACATGTCTACCGGCATCCAGTATTTGATTCGTTCTGGATCGGCAAATGCGGTATCATTTTGGGTGTCAAAGTACCGGAAAAAGTACCAGCTCGAACCTGCAGCTCCTGGCATGGTGTTTAAGTCTCGTTCGCTTCCATCTTCGGTAAACCGAAAGCTGTCACCTGCACGTGCCAACGGAGGTTCCCCCGTTTCTGAAGGTTTATAGACCTCCAAGTGAGGAAGCTCAAGGGGTAATCCACTGTCAGGAATGGCACTGGCAACATCGTCCTTATACACAATAGGGGTAGGTTCTCCCCAGTAGCGTTGTCGACTCCAGATTACATCTCTTTGTCGGTAGGTAACTTCTCCTTTACCTATTCCTTTGCTTTCCAGGGCCTGAATGATCTTTCCAATTGCCTCACTGGCCTTTAAGCCATCGAGTTCACCTGAATTGACCATGATCCCATCCTTAGAGGAGTAGGCTTCCTCGCTGATGTTGCCGCCGGAGATAACTTCCTTTATGGGCAACTCAAATTTGTGGGCAAACTCCCAGTCCCGTTGGTCGTGGGCAGGCACCGCCATGATTGCTCCTGTACCATAAGTAATGATAACATAGTCTGAAATCCAGATGGGGAGCTTTTCATTCGTAATTGGATGAAGGGCATAGGCTCCTGTCCAAACGCCGGTTTTATCTGTATCAGCGATCCGGTCACGTTCTGATCGGTTAGTGGCCCACTCGATGTAGGCGTCCAGGTCCTTCTTTTGAGAATTAGTCGCTATTTTTTCGACCAATGGGTGCTCAGGGGCCAATACCATAAAGGTGTTGCCAAATAAGGTGTCAGGCCGGGTAGTAAACACTTCAATTTCTTCCCCGGGATGACCTGCAACCTCGTATCGGATGCTTGCGCCTTCTGAACGACCTATCCAGTTGGTTTGCATGGCCTTCATAGAGTCTGTCCAATCTAATCCTTCCAACCCACTCAACAGCCGGTCGGCATAAGCGGTAATTCTGAGCATCCACTGACGCATCTGTCGACGTTCTACGGGGTAATTACCACGTTCCGAACGGCCATCCTTAACCTCATCGTTTGCTAAAACGGTCCCAAGTGCAGGACACCAGTTGACCGTGGCATATGCGTTATATGCCAACCGATAGTTCATCAAGATTTCATTCTTCTCAGCAGGGGAGTAACCATTCCATTGTTCTGAAGTAAACACCTCTTTTTGGTCGGTTGCAGCCAGAATAGAGGCATTTCCTTCTACCTCAAATACTTCAACCAAATTCTGAATTGGGCGAGCCTTTTCATGCTGCTTATCATACCAATGTTCAAAAAGGCGGATAAATATCCATTGGGTCCAATGGTAATATGCTGGATCAGAAGTCCGCAAAACAGCTTCAGGGTCGTGGTACAGCCCCAACATCTCCATCTGTTCCTGGTACCGCTTGGTGTTTATCTTGGTAGTTTCAGATGGATGGATACCCGTCTTAATGGCGTATTGCTCGGCTGGCAACCCAAAGGAATCAAACCCCATGGGATGAAGCACATTAAACCCCTTCACCCTTTTGTAGCGCGCTATCACGTCAGTGGCAATGTATCCCAGGGGATGCCCCACATGTAAGCCCGCACCAGAAGGATAGGGGAACATGTCCAGAACGTAAAATTTGGGTTTGGTGGAATCTTTTTCGGCAATAAAGGAACCATTCTCTTTCCAGTATTGCTGCCATTTTTTTTCAGTAGATGTGTAATCGTAATTGGGCATGCGATGTAGGGGATTCTGATGGTTGATTCAGGGGGCAAAGGTAGTAGGAAAGGATAAAATCACCAATGAAGGTGTTCAGGATCAGGTAAAAAATACAGACAGTTGTTTTGACTATATTTCATCGGTTTTGCTATAAACGGGAAAATGAACAATTACCAGGCCGGAAATACTTAACCGGTCAGAAATTATTTCTCGGTTTTGAGTAAG
>JBCDIQ010000019.1:0-29640 GCA_039024295.1 Bacteroidota bacterium
ACCTCCACCAGATCTCAGGTGTGTAAGTGTATTGGGACCAGATGAGATTTCCCTTTCTTGGATAGGGCTTGAACCAGACCAACTAGAAGGATTTGTTGCCTACTATATCGATCGGCAAGTAGGGGTAGATTGGGTGCGAGTGGCTACAATTTCCGATCCTGCGCAGTCCACCTTTACAGAAACTGGCTTGCCAAATGCGTACGAGAACCCTTATTGCTACAGGATGTCTTCGGCCCGTATTTGCCCAGAATTTATTGAAGGACCCTCAGGAGAGGAGGTATGTTCTGTCGTAGCGACAGCTACTTATTTTTCGGAGGTCCAAAGCACCATTGATTGGAATAAATACCAGGGATGGGAAAATCCAGTATATACGTTATTTGCTACTGACCCTGCTGCTGGAACAATTGTAGATACTGACATTACAGACTCTAGTTATCTCTTCAAGGCATGCGAATTTAATGGTCGGCTTAGGGTACAAACGATAGATCCACTGAGTGGCTGTGAGGTTTTCTCGGGGTTCACGGACACGGTGGTTCATCAGAATATGTTTCCTTCTTTGTCTGATCTTTGCCGAATTACGGTGGAAGAGGGAAATGCTGGAATTCGATTAAATTGGCAGTCTTTTGGAGCTGATGACTTTGGTGCCTACCTCATCTACCGCCGGGCGGAAGATGAAGAGAATTTCACCTTGCTCACCACGGTGACTGATGAGGGTCAGTTGACCTACCTAGATACGTCCGCAACAGTGAACCAACAGGTATATTGCTACAAAATCGTGGTAGAAGACCTCTGTGAAGCCCAGGTTGAATCAGGGGTACACTGTTCCATGAAACTAGAAGCCGACCTACTACAGGATCAATATGCTGCGGAAATGAAATGGACTCCCTACACGGGATGGTCTGTAGGGGTGAACCGCTATGAACTCTGGGACAATAATAATACAACTGAGGCTGGCAGGCGCGTCGCTACCTTCTCGCCAGGAGAATTTGATTATCGGGACGAAGACATTCGTGATGAACAAGCCGTTTACTGCTATCAGGTTCGGGCTTTCAAAGACGGCAGTGGTTGCGGGGTCGAATCTCGCTCCAATGAGCAGTGCATCATTTTCCCTCCCAGGATATTTGTGCCTTCTGCTTTTAGCCCTAATGGAGATGGCCACAATGATGAATTTATGGTAAGCAGTATTTTTATCCGTTCTATGGAATTGCGAGTCTTTAGTCGATGGGGGCAGGAAATCTTCTTTACCAATTCCCCGGGAAGAGGATGGGATGGGACCTTCAACGGAAAGCCTGTTCCTGAAGGCGTTTACACGTATCTCTTAAGGGTGGATAGTTTCGACCGGCCTTCGTTTCAGCGGGGAGGAACGATCACGTTGATACGGTAAATAGTTAGTATCAGGCATAAGGGGAGTATCGCTCCAATTTGTCCTACAGGCAAACTCCATTTCCATGAAGCATCTCTTGCTCTCCTTTTCTTTCTTGCTTACCCTTCAGGCCACAGCCCAAACGACCTTTTGCCCAAATGACCCGCCTAAAAACCCATTTCTTGCGGATTCTCCCTGGCCCACTTACCACAGAAATAACTACGCTCAGGCCTCTACCTGTATTCCTGGGCCGCTGCCTGGGGATAGTTTGAGAATTTATGCAAAAACTGAAATCGAAGGAGGAACTTCCCCTTGGGTGTACTTGACTGAAAAATATGCGACTGGAGAAAGGGCCTTGCTGTATTCCAATTCTACCCATGTATTCAAGCTGATTGACAACGGCAACGAAATTGTAACCGCAGACAGCCAACGGATAGATTTTGATCCTGTCTCCTCCTTTGGGTGGAATTTCCTATTAGCAAAAAATAAGGTGTGGTTTACCTATGATCCCAAATACGATCCTGTTCGCAATCGGTACACCCGCCTGTTTAAGCTCACAGATGCTGATACCACAGACCCTTATTCTGACATTGTGGTGTTGGATACGTTTAGTTTTGAGACGTTAGGGATTAACCGGGTACAGAGCTACAACCTCAGCTACGAGGGAAATATCGTATTTGGCAGCGAGGCAGATGAGGACTCTGGCTTTGCGACGGTAGGGATTCTTACCCAGGATTTTCAGGTCCTGGACACGCTACGGTACGCAACTTCCCCTGGTGAAATTGTGCACCACAATACGTTTCCGGTCGACGAAAACAACTCCTTTTACATTGTCACCACCACGCGGATGATCAAGTTTGGCTGGGATGGAACCGATTTAAGCAAAGAATGGGAAGCGGCGTACGATTTCATCAACGACGGTCCCAGAGGCTCCTTTGCAGAAGGCAGCGGAACAACGCCTACCTTGATGGGCTGGGGAGCAGGCAATGACCAACTAATTGTGGTAGCAGATGGACATAGACGAAACAACTTAGTTGCTTTTTGGCGAGAGCTGCCGCTCGGCTGGACACCACGGCCCGGGATGGACCCCCATTTTGCAGATTCTATCAAAATTCCTCTGGCAATTGCCGCAAATAACATCTTCCAATCTATCGAAAACTCTCCCACTGTGCGAGGCTATGAATTGGCCATCGCCCAGTTTAATGGCTTCTTGGGATATGACTGCAACAATTCCAAAGGGGTACAAAAATTGGTGTGGGACACCACCGCAAATGAATTTGAGGTTGCCTGGACCCAGGCTTTTATCAACATGAATGGGGTGTTGACCTATTCTGAAGGAGCAGGTATCTTATACGGTTCTGGAAAAGAGGCAGACTGTAATTACTACTATTACGGCCTGGACTGGGAAACCGGGGATATCGAGCTTCGGTTGTTGCTCGGACCTGAAGGGACATTTCTAGATGATCCGTTCTATGATGCTGGCAATAACAATATTTTGGATGAAGAGGGGAATATTTATTTCCCAGGAGGAGCTTCTTTGGTGAAAGTTGAGATCGTTCAGCGGAGTACCTCACTTATTGAGCCTTCAGAAAAAGAGCGAACGACGATTTTTCCCAATCCGGTGAGGTCCCATTTCTATTTACCTCAAAAAGTGCAGGGCATCAGAAGTCTTTCCGCAACAGATCCTTCGGGCAGAAAATTTCTGCTTGAATTTGGGCCAAACAATCGCGTGGAGGCCCACCAACTGCCAACAGGTGTTTACTTCCTGCATGTGGAGACGGATCACGGGTGGGATCATGTTTCCTTCATGAAGGAGTAGACCATTTGTACGCTAGAGGGCACGGTATGCCTCAATACAATGCCCCATGATGTCTGTTAAGTAATCTTCTGAAAAGGCAAAGTTGATCCCAGCTGTCTGGTAAATCTCAGGAATCGGCTGGGTATAGCCCAGTTTAAGGGCCTCCAGAAAGTCAGCTAACCCCTTTTCTGGGTCCTGCTGGTAGTTTCGCCAAATGGCCAGTGCGCCCAATTGTGCCAGGGCATACTCGATGTAGTAGAAGGGCACTTCGAAAATATGGAATTGCTTGAGCCACATATTTTCTAATTCTTCTTCGTACCCAGTGTAATCGACTGATTGGCCCTGGAAGCGGAGGTATAGCTCCTTCCATTTCGCATTGCGTTCCGCTTGGGTGTGGTTGGGGTTATCGTACAACCAGTGCTGGAATGCATCAACCGTGGCAATCCAGGGCATTACCATGATACATCGGATCAATTGCTCTTTTTTAGCTCTGCTCAGAAGGGACTCTTCGTCATAGAGGTATTTGTATTGCTCCATGCCCAACAATTCCATGGTCATGGCTGCAAGCTCTGCAACCTCCGACGGGGTATGCTTCAGTGCCTTGAGTTCTATCGGTTGGGTGAGGAAGGCATGCACTGCGTGGCCACTTTCATGAAGCATCGTAATCATGTCCTTTTGAGATCCTACTGCATTCATGAAAATGAAGGGAATGCCTGATTCTGGAAGGGGATAATTGTAGCCTCCAGGGGCTTTATCAAGTCTGCTGCCCAAATCGAGGTACCCAACCTCATCCATCAAGGCGATCATCTCGCCCAGTTCGGGTTTGAGGGCACTTAGCATACTCACCGCTTTGGCAGTTAATTCACGCTCCCCATCGAAAGGTTTAAGTGGCTCATCTCCAAAAATATTTACCCCCAGGTCCCAAGGCTTAAGCACATCTACCCCAAGAATTTGTCGCCGTTCTTCCATGAGTTCCTGCATAATGGGCGTGATAACCCGCTCCACAGACTGGTGAAATTTGATTACGTCTTCGCGCGTATAATCAAAGCGCAACAACCTTGCGTAGCTAAAATCAGTGAAGCTTTCAAAGCCTGCATTTTGGGCAACCTTGGTTCTCAGTGTCAATAATTTATCAAAAAGATTCTGTAATTGGTCCTGGTCTTGGGTCCGTCGTGCCACCACTTTTTCCCATAGCTCCTGGCGGGCCTCTCGGTCACGGGTTTCTTCGAGTAATTTATATGCCTGCTGCAGGGGCAGGTCCTGCCCCTCGTGCTCAATGGACATGCCACCTACTACTTGAGTAAAGGTTTGCCCCGAACGCTGGATTTCTGTATTGAGGGTTACATTCTCTTCCTGAAATAATTCTAGCTGACGTTTTAGGGTTCTTTTATACGTAAAAAAGCGGCTATCGTCTAGTTGGGCAAAGAATGGATTTTCAAAAATCTGTCTGTTCAGCTTCTCCTGATAGGTCGTAAGCTGAGGTTGAATCTCCTGAATGAAAAACAGAAAAGCCTCTTGATATTCGGATTTATTGGTAAATCGCGTATTATTGATGTACCGCCATGCCTGATCCTCGCGGATAACGGCCTCTAGTTCATCTGCTTTCTTAAGCAATACTTCCAATTCCTCAACTGATCGAGGTTCTTCGGCTAATAATGCTTCATAATATACCTTTGCACTGTTCCAATCCGTTAAGTGATAGTCATTGGGTAAAAAGGTGCGTTTTTTTGGCTTAGTAGAGGGGACCGTTAGGGGTTTCATAAGCAGTTGAGAATATAATAGTAAACAAAAGTAGCAAATTCAGGAGAATTCCTGGCCTTATGGACCGAATTAGAAAACTATTCCAAACATTTAGCCGGACAGAGAAAAGGTACCTAAAGAGTTATCTAACTGCTTTTCACACAAAAGGTGAAAATAAGTCGCTTGAACTGGTGAGCCTGTTAGAAAAGAATCCGGAAATATCTCAGGAAGCCCTTAGCAGTAAATTGTATGGGAGTCCTCAATCAAAAGCGTTTCTCATGCTCAAAGGGCGTCTGTATGATCGCCTCTTGGATGTATTGACCCTCAGTGTAAACCTCAACCATCAGGCGGGCCGAAAGGAGGATGAGGCAGGGTTTAATACCATCAGTTTTTTTAGAACCTTCACCCATGCCCTGATGCTTCGCCAACGAGGGCTCAATGAAGAAGCAGAAGAACTGCTGCTGGGAGCCTTGAAGCAGGCAGAAGAAATGAAACGTTCAGATGCGCGGCTGTTGGTGTTAAGTCAACTCCGAAATCTGTCAGATGAACATGAAAAAGTAAGTGGAGCCTATCGGAGCCAGGTGGAAGATGCCCTTAAGGCCTATGGATTTGAGCTGGCAGGCATGGGGTACACAGATGAGTTTCGAACCTTAACAAGCAACAAAGCAGTAGATTCAGCCCTTTTTCTTCCCTATTTGGAAAATGCAATTTCACACTTGAAGGAATTCAAGGATACTGGTACCTATCCCCGTACCCGCTACTACCAGCTTAACCTGGAAGTAATCCAGAACCGGATCAACGGGAATTATGAGGAGGGAAAGGAAAACCTGTATGAACTCACGGAATTATTGGAGTTACACCCAGGGATAAGTTCTCGCGACAGAAGGGGAATTCCTTTTCTGAGGTTAGCAGGCTTGGAGTTGAGCACATTTCACATGGAAACAGGGTACGAGGCGGCAGCCAAAGCCATGGAGATCATCAGCCCCAGGCGGCATAATTACCTCAGTGCAGCAATTTACCGCACCTATGCTTGTTTGTACACCGATCGGTTGGAAGAGGCTGCTCATCATATTGAGTCCTTGAAGCAGTTCCCTGCTCTTGATAATACCCCCTTGATTCTCGGGTACCTGGACTTGTGCAGGGTGTATTTTAAAGACGATATGTTTACCGCCAACCGGCTTTTTGCGGAAGTGGACAGCCTTCAGGATGACAAATCAGGGTGGAACGTGGGGCTTCGAATCAATGAAATTATGTTGATGATTGACCTGAATAAGTTTGATTTGGCTGAGGCGAGAATTGAGACCCTGAGAAAGCACCTGGAGCGATATGACATGCAGGAAGGCCGACCCAAGGCCATCCTCAGGTACCTTCAATACCTGGAAAGGAATGCCTTTGACTTTCGACATCCTTCAGAAGAGATGACCGCTCAATTGACTGAATTGATTCATCAGCATGCCTGGACGCCTTTAGGGTATGAGGTACTTCGGTTTGATACCTGGGCACGCGCCCGTCAGCAACAAAAGAGGTTTTATCCCTTATTGATCAAGGAACTTGGGTAGGAACTGGTTTGAATAAAATTGGTTCTCAACCAATTATTCCCAGGGAAAGATTGCCATTTACCTTGGCAGCAGGCTGCTGTTGGCCTTCTCCCCAAAATCATGCAAGCACATGATTATTATCATACCTCAATAGAGCAGTGTATCATTATTTTGAATGAATCTAAATAGTGATATCATGAAACAGCTTTTGATCATATTGACTGCAATTTTATCCATGTGTGCAATCGCGGGCTTAACCAGTTGTTCAAGTGACGAAGAAACAGTAACCCCTGATGCGCAGGATGACCCTATTATTGAGGTGGCAGAGATTCCCTTCACCGGGACCTGGACCCGGCAGTTTGAGGCTGGCCCTGGCAACCTGCACAGCGTTCAATATGCCGTTTATCAGGACAGCATCCGATATACCCTCTCCGGTCCAGTTGGCAATGCTGATTATGTAATGATTAGAGATACTTTCTTGATGGATGATTTGCGCTATGTGGGTCATACACCAGAAGCAAAGCACTACCTTGTATTGGTCAAAAACGTTAGTGATTCTACCATTACCTTGTATAAGCAGGAAGTGATGGACATGGAGGAGGCTCTAGGGATACCGATACCTGCCTCCAATACAACGGCAAATCACGGATGGAATTCGTACCAAAAACAGTAGGCTACGGAAGTGGATTCTATTATGGTTGCTCCGCAATATATTGGTGATCAGATTGTTACATATAAGTGCCAAAACATTTGGGTGAGTTAATCTCAACGCGATGAAATCTTTTTTTATCCTGCTGGTGGTATTCAACCTGCTCCTACTTATTGGCTGTGGCCATAAGAATACAGCAGAAGAAACCAAGAAGTTTTCTGACCAACTGGTGAATGATCCTTTCACAATGACAGGAGATTACCATTGGAGTTTCCAATTGATGGGAGGCCTGCAACAGTCTGTTCATACTTTTTATGCGGATAGCATTACGTATTCCATGGAGGGGAAGGTTTATTCCACTGCCTACACGATGAAAAAGCTCTCCTATGATGATTCCATCAAAAAATGGATTGGACAAGATGAGGATGGATTTGTGTATGTATTGTTTTTTAAAGAGCCTACAGCGCATACCTTAACCTTGTACAAGCGGAAATGCAAAGTCAATGGCTTGGAAGAAGCCATAAATTTTGGGATACCTGCCTCCGATGCCACAGATGATCATGGATGGAATGTCTATGCCCGAAATAACCTGGACACAGCAGATGAATTGCTCGTTTCTGGCACTTACACAAATGACAAATACCAACTTGTGCTTGAAAATGACCAAGTAGTTTTGGATGATGTCTCGTTCAGTCGCCTGAGCTATCATGCAGGTGAGCGCAGGTGGGTAGGCCAGGCAGGCACCGTTTACCTACAAATTTTTATTGGAAAAGATGACAGCAGCAAACATTTAAGCTTCTCAGTAGGTAAGTTTAATGATTTGGAAAAAGCTTATCGCACCAAATATGCAGATGTGAAATTTGCCAGATATGACCAACGGTAAATCAGATTTAGGTACCAGACAGGATATTGAGGTAATGGTCAATTCCTTTTACAAGAAGGTGAACCAGGACCCGTTGTTATCACCTGTTTTTAATGATGTTTCACGAGTGGATTGGGACCAACATCTGCCTAAGATGTACAAGTTTTGGGATAGCCTTATCTTTGGACAAGCCACTTACAAAGGGAATCCTTTTGTTGTCCATGTGCCTTTACCTATTGATTTTGAACATTTTGACCGTTGGCTAGAACTATTCAATCAAAATATGGACGAGCTCTTTTCCGGAAAGGTGGCCGAGCACACCAAGCAACGAGCCAGTTCTATAGCCTACATTTTCCAAACTAAATTGACCTACATAAGAAATCCTGAAGCTACCCATTCTTTAGGACCGACAAAATCATAAAATCACCGCTTAACCTTATTGCAATGACAATTCGAAACCCACTAATTCTCCTTTCCATCACTTTGATGACTTTTGTATTGATCGGCTGTGGAGGCGATTCTCCAAAAACCGCGACTAAATCTACGCCTGCCCCGAAAGCAGAACCAGCAACCCCCGAACCGGTTGTTGAAGATGGGGTGGTTTCATTGGTGCTGAATGGCAATGATCAGATGAAATATGACAAGTCTGAACTGAAAGCCAAAGCCGGTACTTCTGTGAAGTTAACCCTCAACCACACCGGTAAACTGGCCAAAGAAGTGATGGGTCATAATTTTGTGTTGCTCAAAGCCGGTACCGATGTCGCAGCTTTCACCCAGAAAGCCTTGGATGCAAAGGAAACGGAATATATTCCTGAAGGAGATGAAATTATTGCCTACACTGCATTGGTGGGCGGTGGAGAATCCACTGAAATCACATTTGAAGCACCCGAAAAAGGAACTTATGATTTCTTGTGCACCTTTCCTGGCCACGCAGCCCTCATGAAAGGAAAATTTATTGTCGAATAAGATAGGTAAAGGGCAGCAACTTGGAGTTGACTGCCCTTTATATTTGTTACTCAATCGACAGAAGCGAGGTGGGTAATTCGAGGTTTACCAACCTGATCTCCACCACCTCTTGCCTCTTACCTGTTACCTAATCAAGGTCACACTGCCACTGCGTTCAACTTGTTGGCCCGCAAAGGTGGTTGACACAACCTGATACACATAAACTCCCTCCGGCAGGTGTCTGCCATTTTGGGTGCCATCCCACTGGAAATTCGGATCATCAGATGCGAATACTTCACGCCCCCAACGGTCAAAGATGCGTACTTCCATCCGCTGTATTGCTCCAGAAGGAATATAGAAGAAATCATTATATCCATCTCCATTTGGCGTAAACGCATTTGGATAGAACACCTCAAAGTCCAGCACTTTGATAAATGAGAAGGTAGTGCTATCAGGACACCCCGCATCATTGTCTACCCACAACTGGGCCTCGTACTCACCTGGAGCGAGATAGGTATGATTGGGTTCAAACTCTTCTGAAGTCATCCCATCTCCAAAATCCCAACGGAACCGGGTGGCACCTTCACTTAGGTTGGTGAATTGCACCGGCAAAGGATAAAAATCCTCTACTGGATTTGCGTCAAACAAGGCACTCGGGAGCGTTTCTGCTACGTACACGGTAATCTCAAAGGTGTCTCCTGGACATCCTCCTGCTTCAATGGGGATTACCCAATATTCGGTTGTGGTCCTTGGATCAACTTGTATCTGCCCCGTAGATTCTCCAGTAGACCAAATGTAGCTTGCCCCACCGCTTACTTCTGGGAAGGCAAATTGGAACTTACAAATGGCTAACGAATCCTCTCCTTCTGCTTCAGGAGCTGGCGTCACAAACACACGAACGGAATCAGTATTTACGCATCCGTTCACATCTGTTCCTTCAACTGTGTAGGTCTGATCAGTTGGTGGAGCCACAACCGGCCTAGGAATATTGATGTCCGAGATATTTAGGTTGGGCGACCATACATATGTAAGGGCACCGGATGCCCTCAGTTGTCCGGTTGAATTTTCGCAGATGGTGGTATCATTGCCAGCATCAACCTCCGGTAACGGATTCACAGTGACGGTCACTGAAGAGGTGTCGACACAGGTATTGGTATCGGTAACCGTAACCAAATAGGTGATGGTTTGAAGTGGGCTGCTGAGTGGGTTGGGCACACCTGAGTTATCCAGGAAAGTCTCTGGAGACCATTCATAATTTATGCCACCACTTGCCTGTAGACGAGTACTTTCAAAAATACAGATGGCAGTATCTCGGCCCGCATCAGCTGGGGGCAACGGATACACAATTACTGTTACCGAGTCCGTATTGGAACATCCGTTGATGTCTGTTCCTGTGACAAAGTAAGTGGTTGTATCCAACGGGTTAGCAGTCGTTCTGGCATCATTCAGCGGACTTAAGCTGGGATCAGCATCCCAAACATAGGTAATAGCACCACTTGCAGTTAATTGCGTACTTAATCCGATACAAATTCCGGTATTGTCACCTGCATCTACCAGCGGTAGCTGGTTCACATTTACCTGAGCCGTATCCAAATCCACACAGCCATTGCTATCAGTTACTTGCAAAAAGTATTGAGTCGTCGCAGGGGGAGATACGCGCAGCGTGTCAGTCACTGCTCCCGTATTCCAGAGGAAAAACTGGGCACCAGCTCCTACCAGGGTTGCTGTCTCGAACCGACAAATCGTTTGGTCTGGTCCGGCATCAGCCGTAGGCAGTGGATTCCAGGTAACGTCAACAGAGTCTCGCCACTCACAGCCATTTGCCCCTGTTACTGTAACAAAGTAACGAGTCGTATCAGTTGGCGTAGCAACTGTAGAAGCCTGATTCAGCGGATTCAGCGTAGGATCGTTATCCCAAAGATAAGACACCCCTCCACTTGCTGTGAGGGTAACAGAGAGGCCTTCACATACGGCTGTATCTGGCCCTGCGTCTGCAGGAGGTGCCGGAAGTACATTCACAAATGAACTTGCCGTATCCGTACAGCCACTTGGATCGAGCACAGTGACCACATAAAGGGTACTGGTATCTGGAAGAGCTACTACTGTGTCCCCAATGGCATTCACCAAAGAACCTGCTGGGGTCCAGGTATACCCAATGCCACCTCCGGCGGTGAGCTGAATGCTGTCGCCAAAACAGATCGTCCCACCAGGGCCCGCCGTCGCATACATCGTAGATACCGTCATTGAATCAATGTTGACACAGCCGTTGGTATCCGTCACCGTGACAAAATAGGTGGTTGTGTCAATTGGTGACGCGATAGGATTAGCAATGAATGGGTTGCTCAAGCTATCAGTTGGGCTCCACTGATAAACTACCCCACCAGTTGCCTGGAGCTGAATTCCGGGTTCGCCACACTTGGTCTGGTCAACACCTGCATCTGCAGGCGGCAAGGGCCAGACAATTATCTCTACTGAATCTCTGGCGGAACAACCGTTGGTATCCGTCACCGTGACAAAGAAGAGGCTGGTATCTGTATTCGAGGCTACCGGGTTGGGGATGTTCAACGCTGAAAGACTGGTGTCTGCATCCCATTGATAGATGACGCCCCCCAATGCCTGTAACCCAACAGTTTGGCCAATACAAATGGAGTCATTAGGGCCAGCGTCTGCAGGTGGGAGAAGGTTCACCGTTACCACCATGGTGTCAGTATCAAAACATCCCACACTATCCGTAACAGTCACCACGTAAGTAGTGGTGTCAAACGGCGAAGCCATCGGGTTGGCAATATTCGGATCAGACAATCCATTTACTGGGCTCCATTGGTAGGAAACCCCACCTCCAGCCTGAAGCTGTACACTATCAAATCGACAAATCGTTTGATCTGCCCCTGCGTCCGGGTCAACCACAATTACGGTCACCTTTGGCGTATCAGCGCACCCCCATACAGCGGTAATTTCAGCAGTATAAGTAGTCGTGGTGTCAGGGCTTACAAAAGGATTCTGGTCGTTGATGTTGCTGATGTTGTAATTGGGGCGCCATTGATAGCCTATCCCGCCCGTGGCAAATAACTGGATTGTATCTCCCGGACACTTCACGGTGTCGTTGCTAATCGTGGTCACGGGGAGCAGCCGCACTTCCATTCCAATCGAGTCCTGGTTCACACAGCCATTGGAATCAATCACGGTTACAAAGTACCAGGAGGAGTCTACCAGGTTGGTGGTGAGGTTTAGGGGGCGAGCAGTTGGAGTTGGCCCAAACAAGGTATCC
Organism: Bacteroidota bacterium; assembly: GCA_039024295.1. Classification (GTDB taxonomy): domain Bacteria; phylum Bacteroidota; class Bacteroidia; order J057; family J057; genus JBCDIQ01. The sequence continues at coordinate 12,164 of JBCDIQ010000019.1, forward strand.
AGCGTGCTATCTGGCTGCCAGATGTAAGTAGCTCCACCAGTTGCGGTTATTTGAGTGGCTCCACCTGTACACACATAGGTAAATGGGTGGGTCACACTTGTGACCGGCAATGGGTTAACACGAACCTCCACCGTATCCGTATCGGTACAACCGGTAATATCTGTGGCATTAACTATATAGTTCGTGGTTACCTGGGGGAAGGCAAAGGTACTGGCCGTGTTAAAGGAGGTTAAGGTAGGAGATGCATTCCACACATAAGATACCCCACCGGATGCCGTTAACTGAACAGAGTCAAAAATACACACAGGCACATCCGGTCCTGCATTGGCATACATGGCCCGCACAAATACAGAATCAATGTCAGAACAGCCATTGGCATCCGTTACGGTAACAAAATATAGCGTGGAAGAATCCGGATTGGCTACAGGAGAAGCGGTGGTGGTATTGCTTAACCCAAGTGCAGGTGTCCAGGCAAATCCCACGCCACCCGTAGCGGTGAGCGTTACCCCAACGTTTCCACATTTTGCGGTATCATTGCCCGCGTCTACAATGGGCAAAGGATTCACCACAATGGTGAGGGAATCTCTGTTCCGACAGCCATTGGCGTCAACCACATCTACAAAGTATTGCTGGGTAGAAGTAGGGAAAACCGTCGGATTTGAGGTGTTGGCATTGATGATGTTCACCTGGGGGCTCCACTGATAGGAAATACCGCCAAAAGCAGAGAGCCCAACAGAGTCTCCAATACAAATAGCGGGTGCATCCGAAGCAGGGGCAACCACCGGTAAGGGGTTTACCAATACATTCACCGTATCTGGATCAAAACACCCTGTGGTATCAAAAATATTGACAATGTACTGAGTGGTAAGTCCTGGAAATGCACCCGGAGCAGCTATCGTATCATTTGTAAGAGAAACCCCATTGTTCCATTGGTAGGCTACGCCACCGGAAGCTGAAAGGGGAGCCGTATCTCCAAAACAAATGGTGGGATCTGGTCCTACAGTTCCGTACATCGCACGGACATTAATTTGATCAGTGTTGATACATCCATTCGCATCAATTCCTGTAACAGTGTATGAGGTACTACTGTCAGGATTCGCGACAGGGTTATTGATGTTTGTGGCAGACAATCCTATTGCCGGAGTCCAAGTGTAAATAACTCCGCCGGTAGCTGTCAATGGCACCCCCACATTTCCACATTTTGCTGTATCGTTTCCTGCAAAAATATTGGGCAATGGATTCACCGTTACAACAACAGAATCTTCGTTGACGCAGGTATTCGCATCAGTCACGCGTACAGTGTAAGTTGTTGTTACTGTGGGTTGAGCCAATGGAATGGCCGTATTGGCTCCTGTCAGTCCAGTCGTAGGTGTCCATTGGTACTGGGTGCCTCCAAAGCTTCTGAGCCTGAAATTATCCCCAATACAGATGGCAGTATCTGGTGTAGGGTTGATAACTGGCAGGGGATTAACATTTACGCGAATAGTGTCTGTATCTACACAATTATTGGTATCCTGAATGCTAACAACATAATCTGTAGTAATACCAGGAAAGGCCCTTGGATTGGCAATATTGGCGTTATCCAGGGTTCCCGCATTATTCCACGTATAAACAGCACCTCCTCCGGCTGAGAGAGGCACAGTATCACCAAAACAAATGGTCTGATCTGGTCCGGAGGTAATATTCAAGGTCGCCACATATACATCTTCTGTATCCTGACATCCATTCACATCGGTTACAGTTACCGTGTAGGTGATAGGGTTGGTCGGAAAAATTCGTGTGGTAGCAGCATTTGGTGTTTCTACACTTGTGGTCGGCGTCCAGGCGTAGGCGTATCCACCGCCGCCACCAACAGCTGTTGTAGTTAGGGTAATAGTATCGTCTGGACATACGAAGGTATCCGCAATGGCAGCCAGTACGGGAAGGGGATTTACCGTAACCGTAATGGAATCTGTTTGGATACATCCAAGGCTATCAGTCACCTGAACCGTATACGTGGTAGTTGTCGTTGGACTGGCTTGCACAGTTCGGCTGATGGTGTTACTCAGTCCAGTAGCTGGAGCCCAATTGTATACGGAAAATTGATCTACCCTTAGGGAGGTAGATTGACCATTGCATATGACCGTGGGCCCTTGGGAACGGAGGTTCATGGGCGCAAGCGGCCTTACCCTCACCTCCACGGTATCATATACCCTTCTACGGATGTTACAGGGGCCGTTATCATTTGCTTCTAACACAAAAATGAATGTTTGCCCCGCATCATCACAAGTCGGGGTCCAACAAACAGTTCCGGTATTGGGGTTAATGCCGCCATTATTGGTGAAGACTGCTGCATTGAGACCTGTGAACGGACCCGCAACCGGGGTTACCTGTACCGTATCATCTCTGTCTGCATCTGCACCAGTATAGGTATAACAAAATTGTCTGTTTGCATCCACGGTAACCACCCGGTTATTACCTCCAATTGTGGAGAAATGTGTCAGGGTAGGTGGCGTTGCACCTCCAACGATGACAGTTACTGTATCGAAAGCTAGGTTAAAACCGAAACAGTCTGAAATGTTATTTCCTGCCACAATCAGCATTGCGGTGTCTCCTGCATGCACACATTGTGGTACCCAGCAAACTTCGCCAAGAACAGAGTCAGGATTTGGGTTAGCCGTAGTTACAGTCAAAGATGCTAAAGGCGTAGGGAAGCTACCTCCCACACCGAATGCAGCACTTACTCCGGCGAGTAAAACGGAATCACCTGCTGTTGCTGCATTTAATTGTACGGGGTAGCATATGGTATCTCCTGGCTCGACCCTAACAGTTGAATTACCCCCTGGAGGCAAAGAAATAGTTGTAGGAGGATTCCCCTGCGGAATACAGTTGATTACATTGATTTGAAAGTCTCGTTTGATAACACTTAGCAAGCGTCCATTTCTGTATTCGGATACACAAATGGCAAATACAAATACCCCCACTTGTGGAGGCGTCAGTGTCATCAGGCCAGAACGGCTGTCAATGTTAAAGTTATTTCCACCAAATGCATTGGTCGCTGAGTACCCTGCGTTGAAAGCTGCATTTTGATAAGGAGGAGCTCCCATTGGATTGGCGAAAAAGCCACCAGCAGTTACCGTAGGACGGTTAGGGCGCGCGCCCTGTCCAAGGGTGTTTACGCCGGTGTAAGGGTCACAGATAGAATATACCAGAGAGTCACCATCTACGTCTGTTGCAGAATGGTCAAAAGTGAAAGACTGGCCCAGGCAAAGAAATTGTGGTGGTACGTTACGATAAACAGGGGAAGAATTACAACCAATTAGGGTGTTGGTTCCAGGGATGCTGATGCTGGTAGTAATTCCCTGGTTTGGGTTTGTGGTTAGGTTGGTAATTACATTGTTACGACAACATCTTGCCCACCCAATATCGTATCCATCAGTTCGAGGAGGAAGGGTAACGACCGTACGGTATTCCCCCCGTTCTACACAAATTGTGTAGGGGATATTGGTACAAGCATTCCAGTTGGGGGGCAGTATTCGGGGGGTACTGGTAGGGGCAGCAATATTGATGGTTTGTTGCAGGCTGCCATTTCCGCGAAATATGAAAACAGTAATGGGGTTGTCAAACCCGACATTATTGGGGTTGTTGGTAAGGTTACAGTCCCGGTACACCACAATGGTGATCTCATATCGATTGTTCACTGGGTCTACACAGCGATAATATATCTCAGCTCCAGCAATGTGATTTGCCTTGACCTGGGACAAGCCCATTCCAAGAAACGTTAAACAAATACAGAAACAGAGGCGTAATAGGGAAAGGCGCGGGTATAGGTGTATCATTTGCGAAAGGATTACCTGAGCAATTCGGTAATTTAGTAAAAATGTAATGGCCTTGCGATCTTACAAGGATAAACTGACGTTTTATCTGTATGTGCAAGCAACGGGGCGTAGGGGCTACACTAGATAACGTTCATTTATGCCCTAAACGCTTGGTCAATGAAGGAAAAAAGATGAAAAAAGTTCAGACAATTATTCACTTTTTGAAAAAAAACTTACTGGGTCAGCTTTCTGCTATACTGGTGTTGATCCCAGGATGTACTGTTTCTCAGGGAACTCCCGACGAGTTTCACCAAATGCTGGAGGGAATGTACCAAAAATCGGTCCCCTTGATACAGGCTGATTCTATTTCGAAAAAATACCTGCTCCTGGACACAAGAAAGAAGGAAGAGTACGTAGTGAGCCATTTACCAGGGGCAAAATGGGTCGGCTATAGAGACTTTGAAATTGATCAGCTAAAAGGGCTGGAAAAGGACCAGCCTATTGTGGTATATTGTTCCGTAGGCTATAGATCTGAGCGGATAGGCGAGCAGCTAAAGCAAGCTGGTTTCACCAAGGTTTACAACCTGTACGGTGGGATATTTGAATGGAAGAATACCCAAAGACAAGTGGTAAATCAGACAGGAACTCCTACCGATACAGTTCATACCTACAATAGAAAGTGGAGCAAATGGTTGTTTGATGGGGAAAAGGTGTGGTAAGGGTAGGGTTGTCTAAATTGCTGAGAAACATCAACCACCTTTTAATGGTATGACTTTATATAATACACCTTAATCTCCATGCTCCAATGAAAGCTTCACTGTTGCCGATTTTATTTTGCTGCCTGCTCACCATCGCTTGTGCCCAACGAGATACAGAAGTTCATACACCTCAGTCTTTGACTTACACAACGGAAGTTGTGGTATCTGACCTTGCAATACCCTGGGGGATGGTCTTCCTGCCTGATGAAAGCATGCTCATTACAGAGAAAAGTGGAGAACTAATTCATTTCAAGGATGGGAAAAAGCAGCTGGTACAGGGAGTGCCAGAAGTGTTTTTAAATGGGCAAGGAGGACTGTTGGACATAGAGCTTCATCCGGAGTACAAGAAGAACGGGTGGATTTATTTTTCTTATTCTGCTCCTTCTGCTGATGGGGAATCAGGGAATACCTCGGTGATGCGCGCCCGTCTTGAAAATAACCGTTTGGTAGATAAAGAAGAATTGTACCGCGCCAGTCCTGATAGTGATTTAGGATATCACTTTGGCTCTCGCCTGGAATTTGACACGGCCTGCAACCTATACTTTTCGGTCGGGGATCGAGGAAACCGTGATGTAAATCCACAAGACATAACCCGTGATTGCGGGAAAGTATACCGGATCAAAGATGATGGGAGCATTCCTGCTGATAATCCCTTCGTGGGGCAGCCCAATGCCAAAGTAGCCATTTATTCCTATGGGCATCGTAACCCCCAGGGCATGGTCCTCAACCGTCAGACTGGAGAGATTTGGGTCCACGAACATGGTCCACGAGGAGGGGATGAAATCAATATTGTACGTGCCGGAAAAAACTATGGCTGGCCCCGTATTACCTATGGGATTAACTACAGCGGCACCAAAATCACCGATGATACCTCCCTGCCTGGAATGGAGCAGCCTATCCACTACTGGGTGCCTTCTATTGCTCCTTCAGGTATGGCCTTTGTTACCTCGGATCGATACCCTGAGTGGAAAGGGAATTTGCTGGTGGGTTCCCTGGTTTTCGCCTACCTGGAACGTTTAGTGCTTGATGGAGAAAGCGTTACCTATCGGGAAAAATTATTTGATGGGATCGGACGTGTCCGAAACGTACGCCAAGGACCTGACGGGTATTTGTATATGGCTGTAGAAGGCGAGGGGATATTGAGAATTGTGGCGAAGTAGGTCAGGATAACTGAAAACTGAAAGGGCATGAAAAATCTGGATCAATGAAGATAATTCAAGTCGCGAAACGCTTGTCTCAATCCTTCTTCAAAATGCCTGTAGGAAGAAAGTTCCCTTAATTTTGATATTTCAGTTCCCTGCCCTACGGGACGGTACAAGTCAGAAATCGTCAGTTGGTTTCTGCGTCTTTTAGGTTTGTTGTGCTGGGTTATGGCAATAGCATTAATTAGGGCTTCTTTGGGATTTGTTAACGATTCAGGGCTTCTTTGTAAACCAAGTTCACTCTTTAGAAGAGAAGTCCCAAGTTCTTCTCTCAACAACTCAAAATCTGCCAGCATCCATGCTTCTGTCATATAGATTGGTATGACTGCTACGAAGCATTTGCAATTATTCACACCTAAAGCCTTCGCTGCCTTAAAAGCAGGTTGTATCTTGTACTGAAGTACATCTCTATTTGTAGATGCGTCTGCATCTGCATGAACAAACAAGACCATTAATCCATCTTTGTCAGCCTTTAGTGTAGCATTTTTTACTTGAGTCGGAAATGAACCGCCTGATTTATTGATTGAAACAGGTGGATATATTTCGATTTCAGAGGCGCATTCAAAGGCTATTTCTTCACAAGTACGCTGAATGATTGGTAGCAAGAATCGATCATCTGTTTTACCCTCAGATAGAAGCCCTATTGTTAAAATGTTACTCATAGATCGCGAATGACATCGGTCTGGGAAGGAACGCTTGCTAAAAAACGCTGAGCTTCTGCAATTCCCAACTTTTTTACAAATGGGAGCGACACCTGTGCTTCTGTATTTACAGGCAACATTTTTGTGGCTTGGATTTTAGACTTGCTGCCGTCAGGATTGGAGCGGGTTTGTGTAATTAATTGGGAAAACCAAACTCCTACTAATGGGTCATTGCTGTAATTAAACATCTCTCCAATCAATACGGGCGAGTGCGTATTGACAATGACCTGTCGCAATTCACTTTCTGGGTCTTCAAAGTCAACACATAAATCTCTGAGTAACTCAACCATTTGGGAAAGGCGGGAGGGATGAACCCCATTCTCAGGTTCCTCAAAGCATAATAAGCCAGCAAACTCATCATCATAAAGCAGCACGCAGAGAACTAATAACCGTAAAGTACCTTCTGACAATACCCTGGAGCTGAACCATCTTCCATCAGAGCTTTTTAGCCGTAGGACGAACTGTTTGCCTACTTTATCATCCTGCACTTCTACTTTTGTAAGATTAGGTAAAAGCCTGTTGAGCCTCCGCGAGATTTCTTTAACCGTGTACGAATCTTTTTTTTGTAGTCGGTTAAGGGCAGATGCTAAGTGGTTTCCATTTTCTGCAATATGCTCTGGTTCTAAGTATTGACTTGGTTTGCGAAGTGCCTCAGGGCTTAATTGCAGAAATTTCCAACTGCGCATCTCTTCTTTTGCAGCAAAAACGTGAGGAAAGTCCACAGAATTTACCCCACTAAGAACGGTCTGAGAAATCACGTTTGCCGGAGTTTCCTTCCCCCCTTGCTTACCATCTTGAGGTAATTTAATTGTGACCACTCCTCCCTCATTTTCAGTTGTGTAAATATAGGGCTTACCCCTTCTTCCTTTGGGTACAGGTGGGCGCCAGTATTCACGAAAACGAGACGGAAGATGAGACTTTATCCAATCATCTTCTTGATGCTTGAAATTGACCAGCTCTTCTTTTTCCACCATGATATCTTCGAACCCCGACTCATTTGTGGTGCGTTTGAGACAAAGCGTATACTTTAAGCGGGTGTATTTTAGCTGGGCATTTCCCCCCCAATTGTCTCTCACCTTGGGACTGACCAGCATGTGAACCTCAAACTTCATTTCCGAAGCAACAGTACCATCGCTGTACATCGAGAATAATTCCCTGGCCTCTCCTCGCTGGTCGGAAAAAGCTGACCGAAGATCCGTTTCAGCAAGGCGACCCAACAACCGAAGCGCATCAAAGAGGTTACTTTTTCCTGAAGCATTCGTGCCTGCAATCACCGTAAGAGGACTAAGCGTCAATTCAAAATTTCGAAATGTCTTGAATCCATCTATTGAGATGTAGGTGATCATATCAGGGAAGATTATGACAATGAATATACGCCTTTTTGAGGAAATGAAGATTTATCTGGTTCCTCTTTAATTCCGAAATTCTAACTTTTACAGAAAAAATCGTATCATTAATCAGTAAAAAAAGACTCATCAAATGGGACATATAGAATCAAAAGCGTGGGAATTAATCGGAAAACTAACCCCTTCCGAACAGTTCTATTTTGCCCTGAAGATATTGCAACACGTACGACCTCACGACATCGAAACCCAAGACGCAAGTGAGACCCCGAAGCTCCATAGCACAGATGAAGACTTGGTTAACTTAGTTTTGGATAGAAAGGCTTCATTAGAAAATGGATCCTCTCTTCCGATAACTCTTCAGCAATATAAAAAGGAACTGATAACCGCTATTAAGGAAAAAAAGTCATGAAATTCACCCATCGGTTAGTCAAGAGCTAATCGATATTTTTATCGGTCAATGAGGAGAGTTCCGTTCAAGCAGACTTATTTGTTGATCAGGTCTTGCTAGAATATGACAAAATTCTAGGTGAACTCGAACGAAATATTTTTCACCAAAATAAGAGACTCGTAAAATCTTGATCTGCCGGAAAGTTTAAGAACCACCTGATTTTTTATCAGGTAAAGATTGAGAAAAGTTCTGTTGAAATATTGGCGATCCTGTACGGCAGAAGAGATTTTGCAAAAATAACTGATATGATAAACGACAGGCTTGAAAACAAACCATAGTCATCAAGTCAAAGTCTCCGTATTATTTTTAGCTGAACTCCCTGAGCCTACCACCTAATCAACGCAGAACCCCAGGTAAATCCACTTCCAAACGCTGCTAAACAAACGAGATCTCCCTCTTTAATCCTTCCAGCTTCCCATGCTTCGGTAAGCGCAATGGGAATAGAAGCTGCGGTAGTATTTCCGTATCGCTGAATATTATTGAACACCTTTTCCTCAGGCATGCCCAACCGCTGGCGGATGGCTTCTGAAATGCGCAGGTTGGCCTGGTGAGGCACCAGCAGGTCAATGTCTTCAGGCTTGAGGTTGGTAGTTTCTAGTGCCTCCATGATGGTCTCAGGGAAGCGTACCACCGCATTTTTAAACACCATCCGTCCATTCATCACCGGGAAGTGTTCCCCTTTTTCAATCATCTCATGGGTGATACGACCGGGTAATGCAGCTGCCGGAGCCGGTAAGGCCAACTCTTCTGCAAACTGACCATCTGCATGCAAATGTGTGGTCAATACCCCTTGTCCCGGCTTGTCGGTTGGCTGCAGGATAGCTGCACCAGCCCCATCTCCAAAAATAACAGATACATGCCTGCCCGCATCGGAGAAATCTAACCCAGTGGAATGAATCTCAGTACCTACCAGCAGGATATTTTTATACATTCCGGTTTTGATAAACTGGTCTGCAATTGATAATCCATAAATAAAGCCAGAGCACTGGTTACGAATATCAAGTGCGCCAATCCCTTTTTTATTCAGCCCGAGTTCTCTTTGTAGCAGTACGCCCGTGCCAGGAAAATCCATATCAGGGCTAAGCGTACCCAGAATGATGAAGTCAATGTCGTCGACCGTTATGCCAGCCCGTTCGATTGCGATGCGTGAGGCTTTGGCCGCCATATTGGCACCCGTATCCACCCCCGGAACAATGTGACGACGCTCTTTTATGCCTGTTCGCTCTTGAATCCATTCGTCAGAAGTGTTCATTCTTTGGGCCAGGTCGTCATTGGTCACGACATTATCTGGGGCGTAAAAACCCAAGCCCGCAATCTTGGTCTGTTTCATGTTGCACGCATTTTTTGCTAAATAAATCAATTAGTCTGAAATTGCGAGCCGAAATCCCAGAATAATGCGTCGAACAGAAATTTCTACTCTGCTAACAACTGCTCCAGAAGGTCAGGAAGTATTGGTAAAAGGATGGGTCCGGACTTTCCGGGCCAACCGTTTTATCACCCTAAATGATGGCTCTGGCATGAGCAATTTGCAAGTGGTGGTGGATTTTGATCAAATGGGAGAAGAACTCCTGAAACGCGTCACTTCTGGTGCATGCTTGGCTGTAACTGGTAAACTGATGGAGTCCATGGGAAGTGGTCAGGCGGTTGAAGTGCATGCCGACACCTTGGAAATCCTGGGGGATTCAGACCCTGCGGTCTATCCCATTCAGCCCAAGAAGCACAGCATGGAGTTTTTGCGTGAAAAAGCGCACTTTCGCATGCGTACGCAGACATTTAGTGCGGTATTTCGCATCAGGCATGCGCTGGCTTTCGCCATTCATCAATATTACCACCACAGAGGCTTTTACTACCTGCACACCCCCATCATTACGGGTAGCGATGCAGAAGGGGCCGGAGAAATGTTTCGGGTTTCCACCCTTGATCCGAAGTCTCCTCCTTTAAACGAGGCAGGAGCAGTCGATTGGAAAGAAGACTTTTTCGGAAAAGCCACCAACCTGACGGTTTCCGGGCAGTTGCAAGGAGAATCCGCAGCATTAGCACTTGGAAAAATATACACCTTTGGGCCTACCTTCCGCGCCGAAAATTCCAACACCACCCGTCACCTGGCGGAATTCTGGATGATTGAGCCGGAAGTGGCGTTCTACGATATCCATGACAACATGGACCTCGCAGAAGATTTCGTTCAGTACCTCATTCGGTTTGTCATCGACAATTATCCTAATGATCTGGCTTTTCTGAATGATAGGATTGAGAAGGAAGAGCGGAACCTGCCCGCAGCTCAACGGCGGAACATGGGCCTTATCGAGACATTGCAATTTGTAATTGATCATAAGTTCGAACGAATCACTTACACGGAGGCCATCCGGATTCTGCGCAATTCCAAGCCGTACAAGAAGAAGAAGTTCACTTACCCTGTAGAATGGGGGAAAGACCTGCAATCTGAGCATGAGCGCTACCTCGTAGAGAAAAAATTCCAGGCACCAGTTATCGTACGTGATTATCCCCGCGCGATCAAGGCATTTTACATGAAACAAAATCCTGCCTCAGAAGAGGTGCCAGGAGAAACGGTTGCCGCAATGGATGTGCTTTTCCCAGGCATAGGTGAGGTCATCGGTGGCTCCCAACGTGAGGAGAACCTGGATAAACTCCTGGCCCGTATGAAAGAAGCTCATGTTGAGGAGGAAGAATTGTGGTGGTACCTGGATTTACGCAAGTTTGGAACAGCTCCTCACAGTGGGTTTGGTTTGGGCTTTGAGCGAATCGTCCAGTTTGTCACGGGGATGGGGAACATCAGAGATGTGATTCCATTTCCAAGGACACCTAAGAGTGCGGAGTTTTAGGGAGAATTTAGGTTCGCAATCCCGGTCCCGGTTTACACCACATTCGTACGCACCACGCCCGCCCTTCTGGCATCTGCTCCACCTAGGAGCCGACCATCTGCCTTTCGTACCACTGTGTGAACCCCGCCAAAGTACATATTGGCTTCCTGCCAGTGCATGATATTTTCAGATGAAACAGACAAGGCCGTTTCAGATGAAACTAAGCCGGGTTCCAGGTTCAGCTGACCTGCTTCCCAGTGGAGGCGGGGATGATTCACAGCTTCCTGCAAATCCAGGTGGTGGTCTATAAGGAAACTCACAACCTGAAGGATAGCCGTGCGAATCCGGCTGGAGCCACCTGATCCCAACACAATGTTTGGCTGGCCTTTGTGTAACACAATCGTGGGAGACATCATGGAGCTTACACGTTGGTTGGTCGGCCATTGGTAAACGCCACCAGGAAATAGGTCCAGTTCCCCCAGCATATTATTCGTCTGAATACCTGTATACGGGATAAGCTCTCCGGAAGCTCCGCCAACGGTAGTGGTCAGGCTTGCAGCATTGCCATGCTCATCCAATACACTCAGGTGCGTGGTATTTCCGGGGGATAAGTCTTTTATGCGAAGTTTGCGATAAGCCTCCATCTGTTGCATGACCGCCATCATTCGTTCGACATAAGCTCGACCTTGGGTAGCTGTTACCTTTGGCGTAGCAAGTCCCAACTGCTCCAGCCCATGCACAATTAAACTGCCGCCTGCACTCGGTGCAGGGTTGGTCAATAACAGGTGATCATGGTAAGAAAAAGTAAGTGGGGTTCGCTCTACAACCTGATACGCCAGCAGGTCTTCCCGGCTCACGCTCCCCCCATGTAAGGCATTGTCCTTTGTCCAGGTAGTCCCGATTTCTCCTTCATAGAATGCCCGAACCCCTTCTTTTGCCAACAGCTCCAGGGTATCTGCATAGGCCCACATTCTCATCCGCTCACCGGTCTTAAACGTTTCTCCATCCCGACCATACACGGCAGCAGTTTCCGGTTTTTCCATCAGGATGGGTTCCAGAATGAAGAGAGAATACGCTTGGTAAGGGGTGATGACTACGCCTTCCCGGGCCAATTTAACCGCAGGTTGAATAATTTCCTTCATCGGCAAACTGCCCAATCGCTGATGGATATGGAATAATCCGGCAGGACATCCCGGAACGGCAACGGACGCTTTTCCACTGAACTGTCGCTGTTGTTTGGTGCCAAAGTTGATGAAGGATTCCCGAAAATCTACTTCGTTCATCGACCTGCGAACTATTGGCGTCTGTACAAAAAAGTCGAACAGGCAGGACCAGCCATTGGCGGTATACACATTCATGAATCCGCCTCCACCCATTGAAGTAAGAGAGGCTTCGCTTACGAAGGAAGTGAGCATGGCAGCTAAGGCAGCATCATAGGCATTTCCACCTAATTCCAGCATCTGCAGGCCTGCCGAAGCGGTATCTGGATGCCCTGCAGCAAGGATGCCGCGGGTTTTCTTGGTCATGTTACAATCAATTGGTACAAGCTTACCGTTGGTTGCGCGCGTAGCAGTTCACAATATATACAGATCAGTCGAGTTTTCCCTTAGCCTTCATCAGCATCAGCTTATAAATGGCTGCAACAGTAAGGGAATCTGTGATCTGGCCGGCTTCTACCTGCTCGTATACTTCCTCCAACGACATCATTTTATGGTGGAGTTCTTCTGTTTCCTCGGGCATGGCTTCCCCACGCTTCAGGTCCGTAGCCAAGTATACGATGCCCCATTCATCGGTTACTGAATTGGACAAGTGCATTTCCACAATCGCCTCGTAATTTTCTGCCGTCAGTCCTGTTTCCTCTAACAGCTCACGCTTTGCACTTTCCAGGGGCGGCACGCCCATAGGGCCACCTCCTTCCGGTATCTCCCAGGAAAACCTCTTGAGTGGATACCGATATTGACCCACCATCCAAATTTTTCCATCTTCATAAGGCACTACCCCAATGGCCATGTTTTTGAAGTGTACCACCCCATAGATGCCTGGATTTCCAGCGGGATTTAACACCTGGAATTCTGTCACATTGATCCATGGGTTGTCATACTTATCTACGGCTTGGCGGGTAGTCCAGGGATTGCGGAGTTCGTTCATCTACAACGTCGTTTGAGATAAGGAGAAGGAATAAGGTATATTGAGAGGGTTCTATTTTACCGCAGCGAAATTCAGGGCCGATTCATCCCAATCCGGCGAGTTGTTAATAGCATCTAATACCTCTCCGGGCGTCTCAACCACCTGCCACATTTCCAGGTGTTTCGCCCCCATGAAGTGCTCTTCTACACAGCGGTTGAGCATCTCAATCAGCGGATCATAAAATCCGTCTTGATTCAGGATGACAATGGGTTTCACAAATAGCCCCAAGCGCTTGAGCGTGAGTGCTTCGAGCAATTCTTCTAGCGTACCACATCCTCCCGGTAGGGCCACCAGTGCATCTGTGCCATCGAGGAATCTCTTTTTTCGCTCATGCATATCTGCGACGAAGTGAATTTCATCCACGCCTTTATGCGCAAGCTCTACTTCTTTCATGAAGTTGGGCATGATACCAATGATTCGCCCACCCTTCTCGATAACCTTATCAGCTAGCTGGCCCATCAGGCCATTTTTGCCACCCCCAAACACGACCGTGATGCCTGCTTGCACAAAAATTTCTGCTAACTCAGCAGCGGCTTGAAAATATTTGGGCGCAATTTTGGTACTGGAAGCACAGTACACACATACCTGTTGAATCATGTGGGAAGGTCCGTATTTTTACGCAACCTGCCAAAACCAGGTTATAGGTTCCTGTCCTCCCCCATTTCAAAAAGAGAGTAAGTTCGACTCTCATTGTGAAGTCGGTCCAGAGAAGTTACCACATATTGTAAAGGACCTGGAAATGGTACTTCAAAGCTCATATGCTCGTCCCGAGTGGTGCCCATCAGGTAGCGGGAATCTCCCAATCGCACGGGGCTTCCTTCGGGGAATACATAAACTGCGTAATAGGTGGCGGTGTCTCCATCAATCGCAGGGGCAGGAGCCTCCCAGTTCAATAATGCTTTATCCCCCAAAATTTTTCCTCTAAGAAACTCTGGACCATGAGGAGGAATCCAGTCTTTCCAAGGCATGGACGGTACGATAGCAGGCTTTCTGTACACCTGATCGCGTAGCTGTCGCTCCACCTTCATCGGATTGTGGTCAAAGGAACTGTAGCTAAAGAATAGGCTACCGCTTACCTTGGCACGCTGGCGATTTAAGTGAATTTGATGAGGCAATTGCGCTGGCTGACGCCAAGCTGCATATTTTCCTTCCTTGGTTTTGTACAGTGCTTGCCCGATGTATAAATGACGCCCATACGTGTTATTGGTCCACCAGTTAAGCAAATTGTTATAGGGCGCATGGGGAAAATCAATGCCAAAATAGAACTGGGGCGCAACATAATCGATCCAGCCAGATTGGAGCCATTTCCGCACATCTGCATGCAGAATGTCATAGGCCGCATGGTAGAGGCGGGTGTCCGAACCGCGAGGGTCTTTGTTTTTATTCCGCCAAACTGCTGTTGGGCTGATGCCAAACTTCAAGTGGGTCTTGATCTGTGTGAGGCTGTCATGCAACTGAGAAACAAACCTGTCGACGTTATCTCTTCTCCAGGCTTCTTTACCTGACGCCCCTCTTGTTCGGTACCTGTTGTAAGTAGCATCGTCGGGAATGGATTCACCAGCAATGGGATATGGGTAGAAATAATCATCCAGGTGCACGCCATCGATGTCATAGTTCCGAGCTACCTCTGAAATCACCTTCACCACATGGTTCCGTGCTTCCGGACGCCCTGGGTCCAAGTATAAGCTGTTGCCATATTTGAAGCACAATTCAGGACTTCTTTTAGAAATGTGATTTGGAGAGATGCTGCTGAAGCGCGTATGCGAAACCGCACGAAAAGGGTTAAACCAAGCATGAAATTCCAGGTTTCGTTTATGTGCCTCTTGAATCATAAAGTCAAGCGGGTCGTAATAGGGAGATGGTGCCTTCCCTTGCGTTCCGGTCAGTACAGAAGACCATTGCACGAGTTTACTTGGATACAACGCATCCCCACAAGGGCGTACCTGGACCACGACAGCATTCATGTTCAGGGATTCCACTCTGTCGAGGATTTTGAGAAATTCTTGTTTCTGTTCTCGCACAGAAAGACCAGCACTTGAGGGCCAGTCAATGTTGTGGACAGATGCAACCCAAACAGCCCGAAATTCACGTTTCGGGTGCGGAGCATCGGGTTCTACATGGTTACTACAAGCAGCAAGGGGAGCGATTAACATACAGAGCAGCCAAAGGTGCTGCAGGATTCGTTGGAGCATGTGAGAACAGAATATACTTTTGATGTACAAACACAATTCCATCTTGTGCCAGATTGCAACATATTCTGTCCACATATTTGAACATCCTCTGCAAGATATTGGTCGATTCTATTATTGAACTGGTCGATAATTGGGAATTTTTGCTAACTCTTTAAAAACACCTCCCCGTTATTTTTCGTGTAACCAATAGATATTTTTCATTTTAACTACCTAAAGCTCATGGGAATTCTTGAAATCATCCTTGTAATTGTTCTTCCTCCATTGGCCGTTTTATTGCGATTCGGTTTAACTGGAAAATTTTGGGTAAACCTTTTGCTGACCATTCTGGGCTACATTCCTGGTTTGATTCACGGTGTATACGTTATGGCGCAGGATGATGCCCGTCGTCATCCATAGACGATTAAATTGTATAGTTTTTAGATCAATATTCCCTGTCGATGGTCAATTATCGGCAGGGAAAGCTTTTTGGGAAAAATGATGTTGGAAATAAACGGGTAGGTTGTAGCTATCAGGCTTGTTGAAAAGGCAAACCCACCGATAATCTTTCAGAATTAGGTTGTTCAATGTTGGGCTTGCACCATTTTTGCCAGATAAGCTAAAAAAACCAGATGGACCCTACAGAAACCAACCAACAGACGTGGCTAGCCATTCGCCATCCACATCTTGATAAATTAAAAGAAGCCCCTGGAGGCCAGCTAGAGGTAAAGGCAGGCCGGAAAAGCTTGTGCCTTGCAAAAATCTTTGATGACTGGTATGCAACCGATCTATTGTGCCCTCACATGGAGGCTCCACTTTCTAGGGGTAAAGTAACAGCTGAAGGACAAATTGTTTGTCCTTGGCATCAATACGTCTTTGACCTAAAAACAGGTGCTTGTAAGGAGGTGGAGAGCTTGACACTGAAGACCTACCCCGTTAAACTGGAAGGGGATGAAGTGTTGGTGCTGCTGGATTAAATGCGACGGGTACCGAGTTCCCTATGAAGTTCGTCGATTTGCTCTTTCAGATGTTCCTTGCTAGGAGCAATTTCTAGCATTTTCTCCAGTGCTTTCAGGGCAGATCGCTTATCTCCGATGGCCAAAAACATGGATGCTGCACCTGAAAGTGCCCCAAAATGTCTGGGCTCAAGCCGTAGCGTTTCATTGACATCATCGAGTGAGCGTTTGAAATCTCCGCGAAGGTAATAGGCCGTAGCGCGTTTGTTCCACGCCTCGGCATAGTCAGGGAGGGAGTCAATAACCACGGAAAAATGGTTAATTGCGCGGTTATAATCACCATTTGCCATGTCTCGGATGCCCTCTTGCATCAACACGTCCATACCAGCAGAACCACTTTCCATCCAGAGTTCCCAGATTTCCTCTTCTAAGAATTGAATTTCAACGGGACTTTCTGTTTGCTTTAAGCGTCCAAAAAACTCGGTTAATTGTTGTTCTCGGGGTTCTCCAGTCATATTGAGCGAGTGTTTTGGCGGAGGCACACTACCGGAGTTGTTTTGGGGAGATGGTTGGCAAGCCATTATCAGCACCAAACATCCACACCACAGCATTCCAACCGAACTGAGTCCGCGCATGAGAAATAAAAATATAAAGCAATAGTTCCCTAACCGAAATTTGTTGAAAAAGTTATTTTTCGTCCAATAGGGCTGTGGATAAATCTGCCGCAAGTGCTGCATTGTGCCTAACAAGGGCAATATTTGATACCAGGCTGTGGCCATCGGATAACTCTTTGATCCTGTTCAAAAGATAAGGGGTCAAGGCTTTTCCAGAAATATTTCTAGCCTCAGCTTCTTCAACAATAGAGCCTGTACTTGGCCCTAAACGGTCTTCTTCACGAAGCTCCCGCATTCTTTGTATATCATCAGAGAGATCATATGCCTCACCACTTATTAGTGCTTCGCAAATCCTAACGGCAGCCTTAGCTGCATATCGTCCAACAGATTCTTCCATATAAGCGAAGACCACATTGTAAACGCCGTATTCCCCATAACCTCTAGTTCTTCCAAAGCCTACATCCATGCCTGCCAAGGTTTG
>JBCDIQ010000020.1:0-29513 GCA_039024295.1 Bacteroidota bacterium
CTTCTTGGTCGAACTTCCCAACCCCCCGTTCAGAAGTACCGACAACATAGGTGCCGTCATTGAGCTGGATCGCACTGTAAATTAGGTTTTGACGGGCGTATTCACTTGCAGAGGTTTCCCAAGGAATTATCCTACCTTCTTGGTAAAGGAAAGCACCTTTTGAAAAGGTCAGGATAAGCAGACCTTCACCTCCATAGGGTAAAATTTCTTTTACCTGTTCAGATACGAATCGTTCTCCTCCCGGGAGCATCTCAAGCCGATCGTTTTCCCATTTTAGCAGTCCTTTTCCTATTTCTTGAATGAAAAGGGTGTTGTTACAAAAATATGCCCGATCGAAGAGGTTCTGCTCTTCCGTGGGTTTGATGACCTTAAATTGTCCTGTTTGTTTTTCGAGAACAAATACTGCGCGTACTGTACTGAAAACAATTCCATTCGATGTGACATGAATTCGCCAAACATCTTCAAATCCATGTACTTCTTTCGGGAGCGATTTCCAGAGAGGGCGGTATTGAAGTTCACCGATGGAATCACGATCCAGGTAGCCAAACTCTCCTTGTCCACCAACATAAACGGTACCTGAGGAATCGATTGCCATCGACCTCCCAATGGTCTTTTTTTCCAGCTCAATCAGGTTCCATCTGATGCCATCATATTTCAGAACCCCAAATCTATTGCCGATAAACATAACCCCTCGTTTATCCTGAACGATGGCCCAGTTTTGTAAACCTCCACCATAGGTTAGTGGACGGTAATTTTTTACCATGGGCTTGCCTGGAAGCAGCTTCTGGGCCCTTGCTAACCCGGATAGTCCGAATAGCAAAAGAATGATTGTGATGTATCGCGTGGTCAAGAGAAAAAACTATGTGAAACTATCTGATGGAAAAAAGTAGCTAATTTTTAGTTTATGGGCAATTTTTTAGGGTTTTGATGTATCGTTGATGAGGTGGATTTTTTTATTTGATGTAGGCTTGTTGAGGTTGAAAATTTTTCATTGCTCGAAAGTAGTGGCTACTTAAGGTTGCAGGCATCAACTGCATCAAACGCATGAAACTGCATGTATAAATTTACTAGCCACTATGTCATTTGCATAGCACTTGCGATGCAAATTCATTTCCTATGGGGACAAGATGCCTCAGCGGAAGTGAAGTTAAGCAACCAGCTGACTACGTTTAATGATTCAGCTGTCTCTATTAAAGAGCAACCGCCACGAGAATCCGGTCTTTCCCTAGGACCTGCGATTCTAACCCCCCCTGAAGATAGCTTGGACTTAGAGGACATCCGTAAGCCCTCCCTAAAACGGATTTCCATGTTCGGCTATTTGCGAACCTTCGTCTATGGCAGAAACATGACTACTCCTTACCCTGGACTTGACCCCTTTGCCAAAGCTTATGGAGTGGGGGATGGTTATCGAGAGCCTATGCTGTCATTAAATGTGGTAGGACGTCCGAATGGTAAAACAACCTTTGGAACAGAACTGTACATCTTTACTCCTTACACGGGAGAAGGGTTTCAAGAAAACACCTTCACCATGAACTTAGGCCTCAACTTGTACGGTAACTTTCGCACCAATATTGGAAAATTTGGTGTACGAACCGGAGGTATCCATTGGTACAATTTAAGCGCCTTTACCATGGGTGCTTTCCAGGTACTTGACCGTTACAGTATATTTGAGCGTACGCCTTGGGAAGGGGTATCGAATACGGACAAATACGACTTGTATCATGGCTCCGGGATTATCGACCGTGGGGATAACCGTTGGGCGAACCAAGCGTTTCAAGGATTCATAGCAGAAGGCTCTGGCTTACCAGGAGGTTTTTCATTTGCCTTTCTGTATGGTAAAACACAACCTAACGGCGGCTTTGCAGGTGGGGCTTTGGAACCAGATCCCCTTGCGACCATTATCAATCCCCGGAATGCAGGAAACTTTCCCAATTACAATGGGTTTGCCGGGACTTCCCCTGTTACCCCCAATCTATTTACGGGAGGTCGTCTTGCCAAGGATTTCAAAGACGGTCGCCTGGCATATAATGTGATTGATAGCCGCACCTATCTGGACAGTCTTTCTGACGATGTGCGAGCCTTTCAGGTACACACCCTGGAATTCAACTATAAATACAAAGGCTTCACCCTTTCAGGAGAAGCTGGGGCCGGAAACTTTACCACCCCTACGATAGATGAAAACTGGGGTGAAGCGGTCAAGGTGAAGCTTGAAATTCCCAAGGAGTATACGTTTCTCCCTTTGAGTGTTCAGTACTACCAGATTAGTCCAGACTTTTTCAACATCAACAGTGAAATTCTGACCTTCTCCAATCCGGAAATTCAGAACTCCACAACCGGTCAGCAAAACCTGGGTCAGGCCGCTGCCGGGGCACCCATGACGCTGGTAGGTCAGCTCGCGCACAACAGAAGAGGGGTAAACCTCAACACGGAAGCACGGGTAGGAGGATTATACTTGAACATTGGGTATGGGGTAGCACGAGAAATCGAGGCACTCACCACTCAGATTTCTTATGACCACCGGATCAATGGGTTGGCATTAAGTCGGATTTACAATCCATTTCCTGCCGGGGCGACAGGGCCAACGGTGTTTGGCCCTTACAACAGGATTACTTCCTATTTTCGCGGAACTTTCGAAACGGTGAACACCACAGATGTTGATCCGGCGACTGCCCTGGCTCGTGTTCGCAAATCCTTCAACACCATTGATATCCAGGCAAAATATAAAACCGAAGTACTGGACCGTAAGCTATTCCTGTTTTACCTGTCTTCCATTCAATCTGCGAGGGAGGAAACGGGCCTTCTCCCGGTTTTCCAGGAAGACACCTACGTTTTTGCCCAGTATCATGAATTGGACCTCTACTTTGAAGTGTTTCCCAATTTCATCCTGGCAGGCTACGGCGGTCTTGAGCTGATTCAGGGCGGTGTTAACACTGAGATTGATGCAGAGACCCTTTTGCCACGTGATCAAATAGGCCGAGCCATAGGAGTTGGGTTTGACTGGACCCTTGCTGAAAACGCTGGACTCTACGTCCGTCAACGCTTCATGAACTTCGAAGACCGCAACTTTGCCCTCGACCGCTACATCGGTAGAGAAACAACCATTGAATTAAAAATTTATTTCTAAGGAATATATTCCCATGACTTCCTTTACCTTCAAAACCACGCTCTTCTGTGGTCTGTTGCTACTAGGGGTAGCAGAATTATTTGCCCAGGAAACTCAAAAGTTGAGGTTCAACGGACTGGGCAGGACCACACTCAACAACACCCAATACGGCGGAGACCTCCAGGACAGCGACACGACCAATGCCGCTAGGATTAATGATGGAGAATTCCTGCTGGATTTGGGCATCAACGCAACCCCAAATGAGAAAAACGAAATCCAATCCATCCTGCGTTTGCGAAACGAATTCGGAGGATTTTTTGGTGCCGGCTTTACCGTAGAAGTACGGGAGCTTTGGGGCAAAGGGGTAATTGCCAATAAAATCCGTTACCGTGCCGGTGACATGGACATTTCCCAAACGCCATTTACCCTTTATCTGGCAGATGAAGAAGGGATGGTGAACGAGCCTACCATCTTTCAGCCTCAGAAAGAAATCATCGAATACGAAAACTTCTTTACAGATGACAACACCCGACGTATGCAGGGATTGAAATTGGATTTCGCCCTGGAAGTTTCTCAGGTCATTGATGAGATCGAATTCGAGGGATACATCACCCGTGTTCGCGGAACAGACTTTGTAAGCGTAGCCAACCGATTTGTTGGGGGGGGGACCGTCGCTTTTAAGGATCGTAAGTACGGCAGAATCGGGTTGAACTATGTTCATACGTTTGATGACCTTAGTGTAGGTCAGGTTCCCAATGGCATCCAAAACCCTGTTTACACAGCTGACTGGGACCTTCACTTGTGGGAGAACGATAACCTCGGGTTGCACTTCAAAGGCGAGGCTGGTTTTTCTTCTGTGCAACTGGAAGAAGATTCTGTGATTGTGTTTGAGGCAGACGACAACTTTGCCGAAGGCATGGTGGGCTTTGAT
The DNA here is from genome assembly GCA_039024295.1 of Bacteroidota bacterium. GTDB lineage: Bacteria > Bacteroidota > Bacteroidia > J057 > J057 > JBCDIQ01. The sequence goes on from JBCDIQ010000020.1 coordinate 4,035, forward strand.
GTGAAACAGGCCAATGTAAAAGTTGACCTCGGTTTCCGGAATGTTGGCCCTGATTTCATCACAGTAGCTGCCCAAAGTAAGCGAGTAGACTTTACCCGTCAGCAACGCTACTTCAACCGGATTGGCAATGAGCGGTTCCTTCGGGCACCAACCTTGTTTGACCTAGGACGTGATTTTCAGTTGTATACTTCTCAGATCTCGGAGCAGTTAATGGCGTATGACTTGCGATTGAGCAATGCAATGCCGTATGGAAGAGCTACGCCTAACCGCCGTGGATTTATAGCCAACATCCAATATGCCGATAGTGCGCAGGCAGTGAACCTGAATGTGGAAGCTGCTATTCTATCTGAAATTGCAGGTCAAGGTACTGAAGAGCTGAAAGACTTTACCTTGATCCGTGTTGCCAGTGACCTGAACATACATAAGTTGATCGACTGGGAAAAGGACCTTGTATTTACCCTCGGACTACAGGTCGAACAAACCAGTCGTGATGGGGTTGAGGTAGAACAAGTAGACCTGAGTTCGAACTTGATTGAAGCCGGCCTAGAAGTAGAGTTATTTGATAACTTTGACTTATTGCTGGGAACCAAAATCCTGAATTCAGAAGGCAGCGACTATGTACCTGTATACGATAATTTTAATACGGTAATAGACTTCCCAGGACGTACCGTTGTGGACGATACTGAACTGCTAACCGCGGGTGGTTTCAAGTACCGTTTCAAAGAAGGGATTTACCTTACTGCGCAATATCAGACCTTTGATTTTAGCCGTGCGACAACCCCTGAGAATGACTATGCGCTTTCGCAGTTTTTCATTCTTTACACCATGAATTTTTAATTGACCTTCCAACTAAGTGATGCAATGAAAAAAGCATATGTATATTCCTGTTTAGTCCTTCTGTTGGGTGCATGGGGCATGTTCTCTTCCTGTAACCATGACACCGATGAGGATGGACCTTCCTTGGTAGACCGTTTTGGTCCTTTCAGACTGGAGGACTCTCTCTCTGTAAGTGCACCTACTGTTGACTTTGCCAATGGAGAAACCGTTTTCTTCACTGCCGCATTCAATAAAAATGTGAATTGGACGGTCACGATTACCGGCCAGGAGTCAGGATCTGTCAAAGAAATCACCGGCTTTTCCCGTGAGCTAAACCCGGAAACAGCTACTTGGGATGGTACGACCACTGAGCTCCCACTTTTCCGTGCGGAGCCTTGTACTGCGGTGCTTACGGTAGAAGGGGAAGATTCACTTCAACTAACCACCCAACTAGAAGTACTTAGCGGCAGAGTGTATGAGGGGAGTTTGATAACTGATTTCGAAGCTGCTGGCCCTAATATCGTTCAGCGCAATTTTGAATTTGAATTCACTGCAAGAGTAGGGGTGACCCAGGAAATTCCTGCTGGTTCCGGTGAGTCTTGTTTGCTGCTAGAGGGTACCGATAGAGAGGATGGTGGCGCAACTGACAACTTCTTTGTAGGGCTATTTGAAATCCTTGCGCCAGTTACGGGTGAGCAATTTATTCCAGTTCCTTCCACCGTACCCGAAGATGTGGTATTTAACTGCTTCATTTATGGTAATGGTGACCCTGCCACGATTGCCATTGTCGATTTCTACGCAGATGGTAATGGGAATGGAACCTACGAAGAAGGACCAGACACTCAATTTACAACTGGTAACATTAATGTAACCTGGACGGGATGGCAGCTATTCTCCATTACCATGTCTGACCTGGGGATCACCGAGCAACAGCTTCAGGAGCTTGTAGGCATGCGCCTGGTATTGATTTCTGACAACAACAACCAGACCATGCCGAGGGGCAAAGTTTCTTATGGAGTTGACTTTATGATCTTTACTCAAAATCAACCTTTAATGCCATAGCGTGATGAACAAAAGTCTGATGTGTTTTTTGGCTGTTGCCATCCTGTGTGCAGGATGCGTACAGTTCAAAAATATTGAGTTGTATGATTTAGAGGCGTCAGAGCCTAAACCTCCACGTCCCGAAAAGCTTTCCAAGCTTGTTGAGACTGACATCTTTAGAGATGATACCCTGACGACCTGGGGCATTCACAATGAGCCGGGTAAAATCGCCTCCCTTTCTTCTGAAGTCAAAAAGGCAGGAGAAAACGGCATTGCCATTGAGTGGAACCGTTATACCAATGGGGGTGAATGGGTAGGGTTTGGCATGGGCTGGGACAACTGGGCTGGAAAAGACCTGTCAGGAGTATATGATTATGCTGCCATTCGCTTTTATGTAAAAGCGAAAAATGAGCCCATGTACGCTTTGCCCATGGTCATGAGCCTGGAGGATTATTCCGGCAAGAGTTCGTATGCTTACACTGCACACAGATACTTCGAGCGGTACAGCATAGATGATGAATGGCAAAGTGTTACAGTACCCCTCAAAGCCTTTGACTTGGATGAGTTTGGGATGGACATCAGCAATGTGAAGCAGCTTCAGTGCGAGCTTCAGCAGGCAGGTGCGGTGTACCTGGACGAGTTCCAGTTGATCATGTATGAAGAAAAACCAATGGAATCCTGGGTGGAGGTCGAAGAGCTTCCCAGTCCGGTTGAACTGCCGAAGGTGCTGTTTGATGATGCTTTTATCAATGGCAATGGCTTTGGCCTGATGAACTATGCTTGTCAGAACATTCGGATTTCCGAAACTGAAGCCAATTCCGGTGGAAAAGCCATCCATGCAGAATGGGATGAAAGCAAAGCAAACTGTAGACCTGTAGAGTTTGGCATAAATTGGAACAAATGGAGGCCTTTTGACATGACCTCCATTCTGAAAGATGCCGCAATTGAGTTTTACATAAAGGTTCCTGGAGACAAGGATGGAGAATTACCTGTTTCTGTAGGACTCAGAGACTATGGTTTTAAGATGTCTGGAGGCTACAAGACTTCTTCTGTAAAGATTCAAAGAAAGTATGTAGAAGGAAATACTTACACAGGCGGATGGCAGAAAGTTGTGATCCCTGTAGCAGACTTTGACGATCCCTGGGATGCTGACAATGCCAGAAGTTTGGTATTCCAGTTTTCAGGAAAAGGCGAAATACTGATTGACGATCTTAGATTAATTAACAACACTAAACGCTAGCCATATGAATTTTCCTAGAACTTTCAAGAGTTGCTTGATGGGCCTGTTGGCAGTTGTAGTCACAGGCACTTTAAATAGCTGTATCCAGCAAGAGGAGCTGGGGATTTGTGAGTTTCCCCAAAGTTTGGACGCCTACACCTTGGTGTGGGCAGATGAATTTGACGGAGCCGAAGTTGATACCACCAAGTGGAACCTGCTCGAGGGAGATGGTACCGAGTTCGGGATTCCAGGCTGGGGAAACAATGAGCTTCAGTGGTACACTGACAGTTCACGAAATGCATCTATCTCAAATGGCAACCTGGTCATCACCGCTCGCCAGGAAGCGCTACCAGGCACAGGAAAGCAATACACTTCTGCTCGCCTGACGACCCAGTATAAAGGTGATTGGAAGTACGGTAGAATGGACATCCGGGCAAAGATGCCAATAGGTCAGGGCATGTGGCCTGCCATTTGGATGCTGCCATCAGACACCGTATATGGACGCTGGCCAAAGAGTGGCGAGATTGACATCATGGAGCTGACTGGAGATAAGCCGGATAAGATTTTCAGTACCATTCACTTTGGCCACGATTCCTGGCGATTTATTGGAGAAGATTATTTCCTGGAACCGGGTCGTACGTTTGCTGATACTTTCCATGTCTACACCTGTCTATGGAATGAAGACTGCTTGAAGTTTTACGTAGATGGAGAGCCAGTTAACGCCGGATTTACCCCTTCTACCACCTTGCCTACCACCTGGCCATTTCGGGAGCGTTTCCACATGATCCTCAACATTGCGGTAGGCGGAAACTTACCCGGAAGTCCTGACAACACCACTCGCTTTCCACAGACGATGGAAGTGGATTATGTGCGGGTGTACCAGGAAAACTAACCTGAGCTTTGACTGCATCTGTCAAATTTTTATAATTCTTTTACCCTTAACACTTTTTAGATATGCAACAGCGTACTCTACTATTTTTAGCCATGTTTGCAATGGGTTTTTCCACCATTGCCCAAACCACCTGGGACAACTTCGAAGATGAGCGAAAAGCAAACTATAGCTTTACCAGCGGTGTGTTCCGCCCCTACACAGGAAATCCTGATAAGAACGTAAACACCAGTGAAATTGTAGGTAGCTATGTTCGAAATGCTGCTGAAATGTTTGACGTACTGGTGCTGGAAGCCACCACAGGCTTGGAGAATATGTCTGCTTACGCAGCTCCTGGTGCTGCCAAACAAATGAAAATTGATGTTTGGAGTCCTGCTGCCGGAACAGTAGTCCAAATCACCATGGAGGATTCCAGCTCGGCCCAGGGGGTGGGGTTCCCAACCGGCCGTCACAGTGTGTACCTTGCGACTACCACTAAAGCAATGGAGTGGGAAACCCTGACCTTTGCATTCAACACCCGTCCAGACCCCAGTGTGCCCGATACAGAGGTGGACCGTTTGGTGCTTTTGTTTGCTCCAGGCACTAACTCCATGGGACAGTACTATTTCGACAACCTGGTTGGGCCTGAGTTTTCGCCAGACCTGTGTGATGGTGTAATGACTTCCAGCTCAACTTTCAACGACTTTGAGTGTAACCAAAATGCTAACATCAGCTTTGTTGAAGGGGACCTCACGCGTATTCACAACCCTGGAAAGGATGCCATGAACAGCAGTGAATTTGTTGGCTCCTACACCCGTGACGGAGGAAAAGAAAATGCGGTAATTGTTGGCCAATTTGTGGGTCCTTTGGTTTTAGGAACCACAAATGAGTTTTCCATCATGGTTTGGGATCCGGCTGCTCCTACCGATGTAAGGCTGGCACTTCAGGATGCAAGTAGTGGGACCCCCGTTGATGTAGAAGGGGTAACTGTTGCAACAACTACTTCTATGGCGTGGGAAAAACTGACCTTTAATTTCGGTGACCTGTCCACTGCTAATGTAGATGCCTTCGTGCTCCTGATTGATCCTGGGATGATGACCAATGAGACCTATTTCTTGGATAATTTCCTTTCGGGAAGTGGAGCCACAGGTATTGATCAATACCTATCAGGAGGAAACCTTGCTGCTTATCCTAACCCGACTGCAGGCTTGACCAACTTCTCTTACGAATTGACAAATGGTGGAGACATATCGATTAATGTATATGACCTCGCCGGAAAGGAAGTTGCCCGTGTCAACGAAGGTTTCCAGACAACAGGTAGCCACGAGGTTACCCTCGACCTGTCTTCCCTCCGGAATGGCTTGTATATCTATCAGTTTCAGGTAGATGGACAAATTACTTCTGGCAAAATCACGCTTTCTCGATAATACTTCTTCATATCAAGGGGGATTTAACTTTCTGTTAAATTCCCCTCTTCCTCCATTAATTTAGACCCTCACATTATGCCACGACGAGGATACATTGTCCTGATAGCGCTGATTGTTGCGCTAGGCGGATTTCTTATGGGGTTTGATGCCTCGGTAATTTCCGGTGTGAACGAATTTATAGAACCGGAATTCAACCTCACGAAGCTCGAGTTGGGCTGGGGGGTAGCCTCGCTTACCCTCACAGCAACCTTAGCCATGCTGTTTGCAGGACCCATCAGTGACAGAATTGGACGAAAGTTATTGTTGAAATATGCCGCAGCATTATTTGCAGTATCTGCTATCCTTTCAGCGATTGCTCCCAATTTCTTGTTCTTGGTGATTGCGCGAATGATTGGAGGACTTGGCGTAGGTGCATCTTTGATCATCGCGCCTATGTACATTGCTGAAATTTCTCCCCCCAAAATTCGGGGACAAATGGTATCGTTTAATCAACTGAACATTGTCGTCGGAATTTCGGCTGCATTTTTTACCAATTACCTGATTCTTCAATTAGGAAAATCAGATGCTGAGTGGGCACTGGCACTGAAGTTTAACGAGTGGAACTGGCGATGGATGCTAGGGTTGGAAGCTGTTCCAGCCGTGTTGTATTTCTTTGGATTATATGCGGTTCCAAGAAGCCCTCGTTGGCTGGCAATGAAAGGTGAGTACGAAGCTGCCCTCAAAACCATGAGGCGTGCCTATGGATACCTGGAAGCTGATCGTGTTTTTGAACAAGTCAAAGAAAGCCTCAATAACAATGAGGAGGGAGGGGCTATTAGTGACCTTTTCAAACCTGCTATGCGTCTGGTATTGGTAATCGGAATTGTCATTGCTGTTCTCCAGCAAATTACGGGTATCAATTCTGTATTCTTCTATGCCCCCATGATTTTCAAGCAATCAGGAATTGGACAAGATGCCTCTTTTACTCAGGCCATTTATGTAGGGTTGATCAATTTAGTATTCACCGTTTTGGCCATTGCACTTATAGATAAACTTGGAAGAAAACCCCTCCTGGCTACCGGTGTTGCAGGAATTACTGTATTCATGTTCTTATTGGCTTACGGATTTTACTCAGCCACCTATACCCTCACCCCAGATTCAGTTGCCAACCTTCCTCAAGAAATCAATACGGAGTTATTGGTGCCCCTGCAAAACCAGACATTTGAGGATGATGTCGCTTTCAAAGGGGCATTGGCAGATGCCCTTGGAAAAGAAACCGCGAATAATTTTGAGTCAGATTTGATTACGGCCGCCATTAAAATGAATCCTACCCTGATTCTCGTGGGAATCCTGGGATTCGTGGCTTCATTTGCCTTCTCAGTTGGGCCGGTGATGTGGGTATTGTTCTCCGAACTATTTCCCCAGCAAGTCCGTGGAATTGCCATCTCCTTTGTGGGCTTGGTCAACTCCGCAGTTAGCTTTGGGGTTCAATTTATATTCCCTTGGGAGCTGGCAACCCTCGGGAGTGGAACCACCTTCCTCATATACGGCCTCTTCGCTGCAGCAGGATTGGTGTTTATCCTATTGGTCATTCCTGAGACAAAAGGAAAATCCTTGGAAGAACTCGAGGAAATCCTTGTCAAATCTAAAGCATAACGCTTACATGAAAACTTACCGATTAACTTACATCTTCCTCCTCCTGCTTATAGGAGGAGGGGGGACCGGCTGCAAAAAAGAAGCAGCAACCACCGATCAACAAGATACTGTATCCGAACCCCCCGCAGAGGTCGAAATGCCATCGGTAGTTATCCAGGCTGAAGCCTTCACGGGTACAGAGGGAGAGTTTAAAACCGAAACAAATGCTGCAGGCGATACCTATGTGTATGCCAATCAAGAAGTGGGATGGCTTTCCTATGCGTTAAAAGTACCCGCAGCGGGACGCTATAAAGTGGAAGTTCATGCGCTCTCTCCGGAGGGCAATACCCTTACTTTTTGGGTAGAAGATTATATCGACAACAAAGACGGCCGGACCTATAATGTTACCGGTAACATGGAATGGGTTGCAACTGGTGAGGGAGAAGATTTCAGGGCAGTTAGCAAAGATGGAAGCCCCCTCAATGAGGGAACCCATAATATTCGCCTGCATGTCAAGGGAAATAAAGCAGCAGTTGACTGGATCAAATTCACCTTGATGCGCCCACACGAAATTACGCCCGAAAGCATGACCCAAAGTACCGCCGGTGAGAACTGGGAAGTGGTTTGGTCAGATGAATTTGAGGGAGAGGGATTGGTCGATGAAAGCAAATGGACCTACGATGTAGGTGATTGGGGTTGGGGAAATAATGAGCTGCAATACTATACCGACAAGCGACTCAAAAATGCCCGTATGGAAGGTGGAAACCTGATCATTGAAGCCCATAAAAATGATGAAGGCAATACCTGGTCTTCTGCACGCCTTACCACACGCGGCAAGACGAGTTTCTTGTATGGCCGCATCGAGTTTCGCGCCAAGTGTCCTCCCAACAAAGGCAACTGGGCTGCCGGTTGGACATTGGGTGACGATTACCGGGATGAGCTTTCCTGGCCGTACTGTGGAGAAATTGATATCCTCGAAAGTGTAGGCTATCAAATGGACAACGAGACCGGAAATGGAAAAGCCCACGCTTCGGTCCATTGCGGAGCTTATTATTTCAAATTGGGTAACCAGCCCACGGCTACCATTGAGGTAGAAAATATGCACGAGGAGTTCCATACCTATGCAGTAGACTGGACGCCAGAAGGCATCAAAGCATATGTGGACGGCAATCAATATTTTGAGTACACCGATACCTCCACCGAGCTTTCATGGCCGTTTGCAAAGCCTCAGAACATCATCCTCAACCTCGCCATGGGCGGCGGCTGGGGAGGCCTGGAAGGCATGGATGAAAGCGTGACCACCCAGCAGTTTGTCATTGATTATGTACGTGTTTATGCGTTGAAATAATGGCTGAAAGAACGTTTCGTAAATGTGTGTTGGTCATGGGATACTTCCTGCTGGGAGCATCTCTACTTGCTCAACCCTACCGCCCAAGCCAAGAAATCCAGGGAAAAGTTGACTCTTTATTAGCCCTAATGACCCTGGAGGAAAAAGTAGGACAAATGACCAATATTGGGGTGGCAGCATTATGTAAAGGAGGCTTTTATGAAGGCCGTGATACGTTGGAACTTGATTCTGTCAAGGTCAATCGGCTGCTATTGAAATACCATATAGGCTCTGTTCAAAACAAAGGGAAGTATCCTCCTTCCATCGAGGAATGGAACAGGTTGATTGGGGCAATTCAAGAAGTTGCCACGCAGAAAAGCCGTTTGGGAATTCCTATTTTATATGGCAACGATGGAGTCCATGGCGCCAATTACACAGAAGGCTCTATCTTGTTCCCTCATCAGATTGGTGTAGCCGCAACTTGGGAGCCTCGATTGGCCGAAGCCGCAGCCCAAGTCACAGCTTATGAATTACGTGCCTCCGGAATTCCCTGGAACTTTGGCCCCGTGGTAGATGTAGCCAAGCAACCGCTTTGGGGTCGGATGTTTGAATCTTTTGGAGAAGATACGTACCTCAACATGGTCATGGGAAATGCCATGGTGAGAGGACTGCAAGGCAACAACCTTTCAGATCCCTATCGGGTGGGTGCTTGTCTCAAACATTTCGCTGGATATGGAATGGCCCACAACGGGAAGGACCGCTCCCCGGTGTATATGCCTGAAAGGCTCATCCGGCAAGTCATATTACCCCCATTTGAAGCGGCAATCCAAAATGGTGTGCCCACTGTGATGATCAATTCAGGAACGATAAATGGGATTCCCTGCCACACGAATAAATACCTGATCACGGACATCCTCAAAGGAGAAATGCGCTTTCAGGGATTTACCATCTCGGATTGGGAAGACATTGACAACCTGGTGAAGGTGCATCGGGTAGCAGTGGATGAAAAAGATGCGGTTCTACAGTCTGTTCTGGCAGGGCTGGACATGTGCATGGACCCCTATGATGAAAGCTTTGCAGTTCACCTGGCTGAGTTGGTGCGGGAAGGAGCTGTGCCAGTAGCGCGGGTAGATGATGCGGTTCGCCGTATTCTGGGGGTGAAATTTGCGCTGGGATTATTTGAGCAAACCCTGCATCCCGTGAGTGAATACCCTGATTTTGGGTCTGAAGCATTTACTAAAAGTAGCTATGAGGCAGCAGTGGAGAGCATGACCCTCCTGAAAAATGAGGAAGACCTCCTTCCCATCAGCAAAGACAAAAAGGTCCTGGTAACGGGAGTGGCGGGGAACTCGCTGAATTACCTCAACGGCGGCTGGTCCCGCACCTGGGCTGGGGTAGATACCACCTACAATGACCCTGATAAACTGACGATTTATGAAGCACTTCAAGACATCCTTGGGCAAGCAAATGTATCCTTTGTTCAAGGAACAGGGTACACCGAGGAAATCAACATTGAACAGGCAGTTGAAACTGCCAAAGAAGTGGACTACGTTGTGGTGTGCGTAGGCGAACAACCTGCCACCGAAAAACCCAGCGACATTGATGACCTCAGCCTGCCACAAGTCCAGCAAGACTTGGTAACAGCACTTTCTCGAACGGGAAAACCTATAATCCTGGTAATGGTACAGGGGCGTCCTCGCATTATCAGGGAGATTGAGCCGCTTTGTAAGGCTATTCTCATGGCCTACCTACCTGGAAATGAAGGGGGACGTGCCATCACGAATGTGTTGTTGGGCGATGAAAATCCCTCCGGGAAGTTGCCCTACACTTATCCGCGCTATACGGGATCGATTTGGGCATATGACCACCTGAAATCTGATGACCGTGGGCCTGACTTTGGGTTTGGTGCTTTTCAACCTCAATTTGAATTTGGGTATGGCTTGAGTTACACCACCTTTTCCTATTCTGATTTAAAAGTTGAGGCAATGCCGGATAAAGATGAAATCACCATCAGTGTAACGCTAACCAACACCGGACGCCGTAAAGGAAAAGAAGTGATCCAAGTCTATGTGAGCGATCTGGTAGCGTCAGTTTCCCCAGCAGTTAAACAGCTCAAACGCTTCCGAAAAATTGAACTCACCCCGGGACTTCAAAAAGAGGTGAAGTTTAAACTCACTTCCAAAGATTTGGCCTTTGTCAACCAGCAAAACCAGTGGGTGGTTGAACCCGGAGAATTTCAATTGCGCGTCGGGAATCTTTCCCATACTTTTAATTGGAAAAAATAATTACCACCACATCACTTACATAATTCTTCCCTTTGGGGAGTTTTTCAATTTCCGTTATGCACAGCTCTACCATTTTTGCCGGAAATACCCCTTTACATGTAGATGCTCCTGCTGTTGAAGGAGGCTATGTCGAACGTGCTGGAAGTACCTGGTACCGTATCGATCACTTTGACCAGATGCGTCCATTTTTCATGAGCATAGTCAGTCCAGCAGATCACTGGCTGTTCATCTCCAGCAATGGCGCCTTATCAGCTGGGAGAAAAAGTCCCCAGCATGCCTTATTTCCCTATTATACCGATGACAAAATCCACGATTCTCCCGAGCTAACAGGAAGTAAAACCATTCTGCTTGTCACCAAAGGGGAGAAAACCTATTTGTGGGAACCCTTTTCAGTACTTTACAAAGGTGCGTACCAGGTAGAGCGGTTTCTCTACAAAAATAAGTACGGAAATGCGATTATTTTTGAAGAGGTAAACCACGACCTTGGGTTGACATTCTCTTATGAATGGACCACCAGTAACCGATACGGGTTTGTCAAACATTCGCAGATCAACAACCATTCAGAGGAATCTGTTCATGTGGAGTTGCTGGATGGAATTCAGAACCTGGTGCCTTCTGGCGTGACACTTGCCATGCAGACTCAGCTCAGTACCTTGATAGATGCTTATAAGAAAAATGAGCTGGAAGAAGCGACCGGGCTAGGGATTTATCGCTTGAGTTCCATCTTGGTAGATAAGCCCGAACCCAGTGAGTCGTTGAAGGCTACCACGGTATGGTCTGTTGGCATTTCGTCCCACGCATACCTGCTTTCTTCTACCCAATTGGATGCTTTTCGGAAGGGACGGGGAATTCGACAAGAAAAAGATGTCCGGGCAGAGCGAGGAGCCTACTTTGTTTACACGTCAATGGAGCTTTCTGGCGGACAAGAGGAGAATTGGTACATCGTTTCCGAACTTGACCAAAGTACAGCTGATGTGGTGGCGATTACCCAAGAGCTTGCTTCGCCTGATACCCTCCAGGAAAAACTGTTGGCTGACATTGAGAAGGGAACCGAAAACCTGGTTAAGATCGTTGCAGCTTCGGATGGGCTTCAGCTCACCCAGGACCAGCTAAGCGGGAGCAGGCATTTTTCCAATGTCCTGTTTAACATCATGAGAGGGGGAATTTTTGATCATGAATACGAAATCACCAGAGATGACCTCACCCTCTTTTTTCAGCAGCAAAATAAGCCCCTTACCCAAACGCATTCGAACTTTTTAAAAGGACTTCCTGAATCTTTCTCCCTTTCTCATTTGCTTGAAGAGGCAGGAAAGCAGGAAGAATTGCTGCTGACCCGGATGTGCTATGAATACCTGCCGTTGACCTTCAGCCGACGCCATGGAGATCCGAGTCGCCCCTGGAATTTTTTCTCGATTGATATTCAGGAAAAAGACGGTACCAAAGTATTTAACTATCAAGGCAACTGGCGGGACATCTTCCAGAACTGGGAAGCCCTGTGCTATTCATTTCCAGGATTTTTAGAGAGCATAATCGCAAAATTTGTCAATGCCTCTACCCCGGATGGGTATAACCCCTACCGGATCACCCGCGAAGGAATCGACTGGGAAGAAATTGAGCCGGATGATCCGTGGTCCTACATCGGGTATTGGGGAGATCACCAGATCATTTACCTGCTGAAGCTAATGGAAGCTTCCCAAGCCCATCATCTAGGGCTGCTGGACAAGTTCATGGCACACCCCATTTTCGTTTATGCAAACGTGCCGTATCGGATTAAGCCCTACGAGGCATTGCTTGCCAATCCCCATGATACCATTGAATTTGATGAATCTCTGAGCAATCAATTGAGGAGCTTAGCGAAGGATATTGGGGCAGATGGGAAATTGCTCTGGGGAAATGACGGAAAGGTATATCGAGCCAATTTGATGGAGAAGTTGCTGGTCACCGCACTGGCAAAAATGTCCAATTTCATTCCTGAAGCGGGCATTTGGATGAATACCCAGCGTCCAGAGTGGAACGATGCCAATAATGCCTTGGTAGGGTATGGCGTGTCCATGGTAACTGCCTGCTACCTGCGGCGGTTTATGGTTTTCCTTTCGGAGTTCCTGCCAACGTCTGAGCACACAGGCTTTGAGATCTCTGAGGAAGTGGTGGCCCTCATGGAGGCGATCACACACACATTGGAGTCCTATGAGCAATTGCTTGGGGGAGAAATTTCCAATAAAGACCGTAAGGCAATCTTGGATGGATTAGGTGGGGCTGGAAGTACCTATCGCAATCAGGTCTACAGCCAAGGATTCTCGGGTGTAAAAATTAGCGTGAAACGCTCGGCGGTTCAGGGATTCCTGGACATCTCCCTGCGATACCTGGACCATAGCATTCAGGCGAATAAGCGGGCAGATAACCTCTACCATGCCTACAACCTGATCACGCTGGATAACCCCGAGGAGATTCAGATCAGGTATTTATATGAGATGCTCGAAGGCCAGGTGGCTGTACTTAGTTCCGGATTTCTGACCCCCGAAGAATCAGTGGAGGTGCTTTCAGCCCTGAAAAACAGTGCGATGTTCCGGGAGGATCAGTATAGCTACATGCTGTACCCCGACCGAAAGCTGCCTCGATTCACGGAAAAGAACAAGTTACCTGCTGAACTGGTGGCCAAGTCTACGTTACTTCAGCGGTTGGTGGCAGAGGGCAATAAGGACCTGATTGAGCAAGATGTGATAGGAGGGTTTCATTTCAACGGAGACTTTCGGAATGCTGGAAGCGTTAGAGAAGCCTTAACCACCCTTAGCCGGCAAGGGTATGCTGATGAAGTCAAGCAAGACTCAGCACTGATTTTGAAGTCCTTCGAGCAAATGTTCGACCATCAGTCCTTTACAGGTAGGTCAGGGACCTTTTTTGGCTATGAAGGGCTGGGCAGTATTTATTGGCACATGGTGTCTAAGTTGCTGCTGACAATCGGAGAAACCTATTACCAGGCAGTGAATTCAGGAGTAGCTTCCGAAGTCTTGGCTAAGCTGATTGATGCCTACTACGAAACTAGAGCAGGAATTGGCTTGAACAAAAACCCTTCTGTGTACGGTGGTTTCCCTACTGATCCGTATTCCCATACTCCAGGTAATGCGGGTGTTCAGCAGCCCGGCATGACTGGGCAGGTGAAGGAAGATATTCTCTCCAGGTGGGCTGAGCTTGGGGTATGCGTGGAAGGGGGAACCTTGCATTTCATGCCAGTGCTGTTGCGCAGGTCAGAGTTTTTGACCGAGGAACAATCCTTTACCTATGTTCACAGAACTGGTAAGGTCACGGAAATGATGGTACCGGCAGATGCTTTGGCGTTCACCTATTGCCAGGTGCCGGTTGTGTACACCCGCTCTCCGGAAGAGCGAATTCTGCTGAAATATGAGGATGGGAGTACTCAGGCTATACCTGGACTACGCCTTCCTGCCGACCTGAGTGAAAGCATCTTTAACCGTGACCATTCGATCGTAAGTATCGAGGTGTACCTGGAGCCTAGGTTAAAGTAGGTCACTACAAGGCCATTGAAACAAATTTTTTGAAAAAGCCATGTTGATCAGCGTGGCTTTTTGAATATACTCGTAAATTAGTCTTGTCTTGGTAATTGGATATTCAATATCTTTCACCCAAGATAAATCGAGGGTTCTCCATAGCTTCCCTCGATAATTGGAACTGTAACTATACTAATCCAACCTTCTATGTTTGCACGTATGTTAACCCTAGTTTGGCTGCTTGGCTTAATGGCTGTAACCCATTCTGTTCAGGCGAAACGAATATATGTTGATGCTTCTTCCACAGCTCCAACGCCTGATGGGACCTCATGGTCCCTTGCATATCCAAACTTGCAGGAGGGAATAGATGCAGCCCTTTCTGGGGATTCTATTTGGGTGGCGGCCGCTACCTACTTTCCAACTGTTGAGTTTGATGCAGATATGAGCGGAGGCACCGATGCCCGTGAGCGGACTTTTTACCTCAATACTAACGGAGTAAAAATTTTTGGTGGGTTCTCGGGGGTTGAGGTGTCTTTTGCCCAACGAGATATTGCTGCCAATCCTACCGTCCTGAGTGGAGACCTAGGTATCCAACCCAGCGATAGGGATAATACTTACCATGTGATGTGTATTGATGGCACCACAAATGGAATTGTCACTTCTGCATTGGAAATAAATGGGTTTACCTTCACAAAAGGAAATGCAAATATATCAATGAGCACTAACGGATTGGGAGGAGCTATTTTGGTTATTGGAGATAAAAATGGAAACGAAGCAAGCCCTCTGATTTCTTCTTGCATCTTTTTTCAAAACGCTGCTGAATTAGGTGGAGCCATATACAACAATGGTTTTGCTCAGGGAAATAGCTCCCCTATACTGAAGGATTGTGATTTTATAGAAAATCAGGCAGATATCGGTGGAGCTATATATAACTATGGATTTTTCTCAGGTACAAGCTCCCCTGAGATTACCAATTGCATCTTTGAAGAAAATGCAGCTAGAATCGATGGAGGTGCGATTTATAACGCAGGCTTATCATTTGGTACCAGTTCCCCCGTGATCACTAATTGCTCATTTGCCCAAAATCGATCATTTGACAAAGGGGGTGCCATATACAATTTGAGTAATTCATCCGGTATTTGCTCACCTTCCATTAGTCAGTGCACCTTTAGCCAAAATACTTCATTGATAAGAGGAGGCGGAGGGGCAATATACAATGAGGGCACTTCGTCAGGTATGAGCTCTCCCGAAATTACCAATTGTACATTTATTCAAAATAATTCAAATGCCGATGGGGGAGGTGCTATCTATAATGTCAGCAATTCATCGGGAAACTGTTCTCCCACTATTTCTGGCTGCACCTTTGATGGTAATCAATCAGACTTTGAAGGAGGAGCTATACATAATATAAGCAACTCGGGGAGCACCAGTTCTCCCACCATCTTAAGCTGTACGTTTAATGGTAACCAATCGGAAGATAAAGGAGGGGCTATATATAATGAAAGTAATTCATTGAGCTTCAGTTCTCCTGCTATTATCAATTGTATTTTTACCCAGAATCAATCAGATTCAGCAGGAGGGGCAATTTACAATGTTAGCAATATTTCAGGCATTAGCTCTCCAAGCCTCACCAATTGTACCCTGATTCAAAATCGATCCAGGTCAAAGGGGGGAGCAGTTCGTAGCACGGGTAGTGCTTTTGTGGTGATGACCAATTCCATTTTATGGCGAAATAGTGGGCCTTTTTTGGATTCAGTTAGCTTTGAGGCACAAATAGCTGAAACAAACCTATCCCAAAGTTTGGTCACCTATTGCTTGGTAAATGGTATTGATACTTTTTCCAATAAGCCACCGATATGGTCGAATAATATAGGCCAGGACCCCTTATTTGCGGATGGATTTAGAAGAGATCTTCGCCTACGTAAAGGGTCTCCTGCCCTCAATGCTGGGATTAATGACAGTATTCCTATGGGCGTAAATACTGATTTGGTAGGTAACGCTCGCATCCAGGATAGTACAGTAGATTTAGGAGCTTTGGAGGGGAGTAATACGGTACAAACTCGAATTCACGTAGATATTAACGCTACTGCGAATAGTCCAGATGGTTCTTCCTGGGCTACAGCCTACCCTGATCTGCAGGATGCTATCAATGTCGCTAACTTTGGAGATTCCATTTGGGTGGCAGCAGGTACGTATTTTCCCACAGTTGTGTTTGACACAGATGAGAATGGATTCAATGACCCCCGTGAGCGTACTTTTTATATCAATAAGGACAATATCAAACTCTATGGAGGCTTTGAGGGGACAGAATTAGTTTTTTCTCAGCGCGATATAAAAAGGAACCCGACTATTCTTAGTGGTGATTTGGGTATTAAAGGGGACAGTACGGATAATGCTTACCATGTAATGGTAATTGATGGTACTTCCCCTCAAGGTAGGATCACCACCGCTACGGAAGTGAATGGGTTTACCATTACGGAAAGCAATGCACTGTTTACCTTATTTGATAACTCAGTGGGAGGGGGCATATTTATTGATGGAGATGGAAGAAGTATTAGCATTGAGGCGAGTCCCTCAATTATACATTGTACTTTTACCAAAAATAGAGCATCTAGAGGTGGTGCAATAGGCAATTTAGCCCGATCCTTTGGCAGGAGTTGTCCCGTTGTAACCTATTGTTCTTTTGTTCAAAATCGAGCATTTTCTGGAGGTGCAATATACAGTGATGTTGAATCTGGTACTTGCGCTTCAATCCTGACCAATTGCACCTTTACACAAAATAACGTTACAAATCGAGGTGGAGCAATATGTAGTAACGGAGGGCCGGACAGCCCTCCGATCATTACCAACTGTAGTTTTACAAAAAATAAAGCGAATGATGAAGGTGGGGCAATTTATAACTCAGACCGAACTTTCAGTGTGTTGACTAACTGCATTTTGTGGGAAAATATAATGATCGGTGATTCGACAAGTTACAAGTCTCAAATCACGGAGGATAGCAGTTCTCCAAGTCAGATCACTTATAGTTTGGTTAGCGGTATCGACATGCTTCCAAATAAGCCGACTAGCTGGACCAATAATCTTGCAGTCGATCCTTTGTTTGTAGATGCGGCAGAGGGTGACCTGCGGCTCCTCTTGGGGTCCCCTGCCATCAACGTTGGTATAAATGATAGCATTCCGCCAAGTATTGCTACCGATTTGTCAGGAAATGCCCGTGTTCAAGAAGGAATTGTAGATATGGGAGCTTTTGAAGGAGGTACATCTGCTGCTATTGACTCTATACCCTCTCCTTTGACGGACTTAAGGGTATATCCTAATCCCGTCTCTGGTCAACTGACCCTGGAGTGGGGAGTGTTACCTGACAACATTTCGGAAATGGGGTTTTTTAATGTTCTGCTTTTTGATTCGCAGGGCCGAAATATAAGAACCTTCGCTTTACCCTCGGTCCAATTGCAGCATACGATAGAGCTATTAGACCTTGGCCCTGGGGTTTACCTGTTACAAGTAGCTGAATGGAGTGTAAAGGTGGTTAAGCAGTAGCGATTACAAAAAAATCAAATAGAATTGATTATTTCCCCTGGTTTCTTTTGAACCTTTGTACCCCGTTAGGTGAAAATAGGTGCACAAGATTGGCCAATACTCTTTGCTTGCCGTTAGGGTATGGCACCAATATAAGAGAGTTTTGAGCCAAAACACGATACGCCTTTCTTTCCGTTTTTTATAATTTGAAATTCACCCAGCTATTATTTCGATTCTAGCGTTTCACAGGAGGTACTAATACCAATTTGAGTTGAAAATGACGTACACCTAACATCACTCAAACTCCCTTTAGGGATTTGATATAGGTAAAACAAAAGAAAACCTCTTTTCCTGTGCCGTTAGGCTCCGATAGAACTCAGCCCATGGGTATAGAATATGTACGACAACAAAATCTCAATTCGGGGTAAAAAACCGGGTAACCCATAAGGTGAATTGACCTTTGCCAGTATTTCCTATTTCTAATAATTTCACTTTGTCAGTTATATTTTTCTACCTTACCTCGGGCCAGGAAGTGATAGGTCGAAATTCGTACCTAAGTAACTCCTCATCCCATTTCAAAAAATCACTACGCTATGATTTTACGAATATTTACCTTCCTATGCATGGTAAATTCCATGATGCCATTCAACTTTGCCCAAGCTCAGCGAATCTATGTAGATTCTGCTTCAACCGCTTCTGTGCCCGATGGCTCCTCCTGGGCAATGGCCTATCAAAGGTTGCAGAATGCGATCGACGCTGCTGTAGCTGGAGACTCTATTTGGATAGCCCAAGGCACCTACTTTCCTACAAAAAATGGGACCGTTAATCCACGTAGCGGGGTAACCTTTTACATTGATATGGATGGGATCAAGGTTTTTGGAGGCTTCTCAGGTGCTGAAACCAATTTTTCACAAAGAGATGTCAAGGCCAATGTAACGGTTCTGAGTGCTAACCTGGGAGATCCCGGGAGTGATGGCGACAACGCTAACCATGTAATGTACATTGATGGTACTACCCTAAATGGAACTATTACCCCTGCTACAGAAATAGATGGAGTGACGATTACAGGAGGAAATGCGAGAAGTGGGAATATCATCAATAATTGGGGCGGGGGACTTCTCCTTCACGGGGGAGGCTCAGGGAGCGAGGCCAGCCCAACGATTAGCAATTGTACATTTACAAGAAACAAAGGAGAATTTGGTGGAGCCATTTATTGTATTGGGTATGACTCCGGCAATAGTTCTCCGCTTATTTCCGATTGCACGTTTTCACAAAATGAGGCCAGGACAAGTGGTGGGGTTATGTACAATGATGGTCAAACATCCGGAACCTGCCTGCCAGTTTTGGTAAATTGTACCCTATCTGATAATGAGGCGGGGTTTGGGGGAGCTTTGTACAATGATGCTAACGGCTCAGGAATAAGTTCGCCAGAGCTGGTTAATTGTACCATTTCAAATAACCGTGCTGAAAACCGTGGAGGGGCCATCTACAGTGACGGCCAAACATTCGGATTGAGTTCTCCCACTTGTACCAACTGCACATTCATTGGAAACCAAGCGGCAACCCTTGGCGGTGCCATGTTTAACCTGGGCATTTCACGTGGGGAAAGTTCTCCTGTTCTAACCAATTGCGTTTTCGCCCTGAACAAAGCAGCAACTGGAGGTGCCTTATTCAATGATGGAAACTTTTCGGGCAATAGCTCCCCCATTATCACCAACTGTTCATTTTCGAAGAATGAGGCTGATTCTGGTGCGGTAATGTTAAATACGGTCTTATCCTTTGGAATCAGTTCCCCGGTTATTACCAATTCTATCCTGTGGGAAAATAAGGTGGGCACAGATTCCACCAGTTTTTTTGCCCAAATAGAAGAAGAAGGCCGCGCCCAGAGCCAAATCACTTACAGCTTGGTGAATGGAATCGATACCCTGTCAAATACGCCTGCCAGTTGGACCAACAATATTGCAGGGGATCCACTTTTTGCAGATGCCTCGGCAGGGGATCTGCGTATTCTTGTGGGTTCCTTTGTTATTGATGCTGGCGTTAATGACAGTATCCCAGCAGGTATTACCACTGACCTTGCAGGTAATCCTCGAATCCAGGGAACTTCAGTTGACATGGGGGCTTTTGAGGGAGGATTTATTATTGCCACTGATCCTGCAAGAACTGCTGTGGCCAAATTAAGGGCCTATCCTAATCCTGTATCAAATCTGCTCACTTTAGCATGGGAAAAACTTCCTCATTCAGCTCAAGTTGGCAAAGATTTCACCGCCCAACTCTATGACCTGCAGGGCCGAAACCTTCGGACCTACCTGCTGCCAGCAAACCAGCTTCAACATAGGGTAGATTTAGGCGACCTGCCTCCGGGAATTTATACCCTGGTTATGGCTGGCCGGAGCGTGAAGGTGGTGAAGCGGTAAGTTCTGGATGTGTAGGCATTCAAAAATTATCGTGAGCGAAAACCAGCAATTCCCAATGTGGCTACTTACGCTCTAAATGATCGATGAAGTTTTGGCCTTAAGCCTTAAATATCAATCCGCGCTTACGTATAACTTGATTCTTCTATGCCATAGGTGTTCAAGAGGTTTCGCCCCGCTGGGGCTTTAGCCCTTTCTCAACCCTGTGCTACAAAGGTTCCGCTCCGAAGGAGCGAAACAGCCTTGAAGGCAGTTTACAGTTACCCAAGTCAGCCTATGTGTTTTTTGGTTGTTATGGGTTTCGCTACTTGAATCTCATCCTGCGTTTTACCATGTACCTACGGTCAGAGACCGGAGGGGAGTACATCGTTCAGATAACGGCATTAGAGATTCGTTGCTCACCCTAATTTTTTACCATGTACCTCTGGTCTTTTACCGGAGGGGAATACGCCGTTCAGATACGGCGGTAAAGGATCGTCGCTCATCCTGGTTTTTTACCATGTACCTCCGGTCTCTGAACAGAGGGAACACGCCGTTTGGAAAACGGCGGTACAGGGTTCGTCGCTCATCCTGGTTTTTTACCATGTACCTCCGGTCTCTGAACAGAGGGAACACGCCGTTTGGAAAACGGCGGTACAGGGTTCGTCGCTCACCCTAATTTTCGCAAAACTTGCCTTGGGAGTTTATCACCAGGGCATTCATCATTAACATATCCATGTGTAAGCACCTCTGGAAGGGGTGACACCTCGGTAGCAATCATTCTCCAGGAACACAAGCTTCGCAGAAGCGGTACCTCAAATAGCTGGTGGAGCACAATATCCTGCCAGTGGCTAAGGGTAAGCGTCATACTCAGTAGTACAGCTTATTTTTTCGTCCATATGGGAAATGGTTGAGCGAAAACAGTTCTCTTGCAATCTTTTGGCTTCAAATATTCCAGAGGACAAGCCTTCTGGCAGGTTTAGTAAAACAAGAAAGCCACCCCCGAAGGAGCGGCTTTTGCTACTAAACTATGAGCGTCCTACTTTACTCTTTTAGTACCCGGAAGGTACCAGTTGCACCGTCAGCTCTCACACGTACGAGGTACATGCCAGTGGTCAGGCCAGAAAGGTCAACACTTGTTTCACCTGCGTTGCCCATCATGACAGGCTGTCCCACGAGGTTGAATACCTCAATTTGCTGGATACGAGCTGCAGCTTCAATGTGCAGAATATTCTGTACAGGGTTGGGGTAGTAGGAAAGTCCCAACTCGATCAAATCTTCGATTCCTACGGTTGCTGGTCCAAACTGGCAATCATCCCAATAGAAGGTTGAATCGTTACCTACATTAGCGCCATCTGTTCCAAAGAAGAAGAAGATGCTTGCCTTGTCATAGGTATTGTTAATATCGATTGCTGCAGTACCAGGAGCTTCATTGCTGAAGTCAAACTCCAATACTTCCCATGTATTAGCTACCGTGGTGGTATCTTCTGTTTCTACACTGATGGTAGGATCGGTTTGGTCCTCCACTTTTACCCTAACAGGGATACCGGCAGCAGGAGAGTATACACGAACATTCATCTTGGTCTCCGTCGCTGTAAAAGGAATTGGATTGGCAAAACCAGTACCAGAAGGATGTCCCATAGTGGTACCAGCGAAAGTTGCAGCACCTCTGGTCTTGATAGAACGGGCAACAGTATTCATGCTTCCATCTGGATCCATCTGAAGAATAGTAGAAGCTCCACCAAAGTCAGTCACAGTATAATCTACCGCAGGATCTTCAAATGTTACAGGCAAGTCAATTTGTAATAAAGTTGGACCACCTATACCAAACTGTACATCATCCCAATAGAAGGTAGAGTCGTTACCAATATTGACTCCATCTGTATTGAAATGGAAGAAAATACTTGCCATATCATAGGTATTGGCCAAATTAAGAGCTGCAGTACCAGGAGCCTCGTTGCTAAAGTCAAATGTAAGGGTCTCCCATGTATTGGCAGCCGTCGTAGTATCTTCTGTTTCTACACTAATGGTTGGATCGGTTTGGTCTTCAACTTTCAACCTGACAGGTAAGCCAGCTGCTGGAGAGTACACACGGACAGTGATAATTGTTTCTGTCATGGTGAAAGGAACCGGATTAGCAAATCCAGACCTTGCAACAGGTCCCATTGTTGTACCCGCAAATGTAGCAGCATTTCTGGTCTTGATGGTTCTTGCTACGGTATTCGTTCCGCCTGTAGGGTCCATTTCCAGAACAGTAACTGCGCCAGCAAAGTCTGTGAGCGTATAATCAACAGTTGCGTCATCAAAGGTAACAGGCAGGTCAATCTGTGACAGGACAGGACCACCACCAGAGCCAAACTGCACATCGTCCCAATAGAAAGTGGTATCATTTCCAATGGCATTTCCTAGAGAGCCAAAGTGGAAGAAGATGCTGGCCTTGTCGTAAGTGTTTGCAAAATTGATAGCTGCAGTCCCCATAGCTTGATTACTGAAATCAAAAGTAAGGGTTTCCCATGCACCAGCTACTGTTGTGGTATCTTCTGTTTCTACACTGATGGTAGGATCGGTTTGGTCTTCAACTTTCAATCTCACAGGAATACCGGCAGCAGGGGACCATACCCGAACGGTCATCTCAGTGGAATTTGCTGCAAAAGGAATTGCCGAGGCAAAGCCAGTTCCGGAAGCAGGCCCCATCGTAGTACCAGCAAAAGTAGCAGCACCCAAAGTTTTGAAAGTACGGGCTACCATATTCGTTCCACCGGCAGGGTCCATTTGAAGAACTGTCGAAGCACCGCCAAAATCAGTCAGAGAATAATCAACAGTTGCGTCATCAAAGGTAACAGGCAGGTCAATCTGTGACAGGGTAGGGCCGCCACCACCTGCAAACTGCACATCGTCCCAATAGAAAGTGGTATCATTTCCAATGGCATTTCCTAGAGAACCAAAGTGGAAGAAGATGCTTGCTTTGTCGTAAGTGTTTGCAAAATTGATAGCTGCAGTCCCCATAGCTTGATTGCTGAAATCAAAAGTAAGGGTTTCCCATGCACCAGCTACTGTCGTAGTATCTTCTGTTTCTACACTGATGGTAGGATCGGTTTGGTCTTCAACTTTCAATCTCACAGGAATACCGGCAGCAGGAGACCATACCCGAACAGTCATCTCCGTGGAACTCGCAGTTAATGGAATTGGGGTTGCAAATCCGGTTCCGGACGCAGGTCCCATCGTTGTCCCAGCGAAAGTAGCAGCACCTCGAGTCTTGTAAGTTCTGGCTACTAGATTTGTTCCACCTGCGGGATCTTGTACTTGAGCGGTTGAAGCCCCTCCAAAGTCCGTTAGCGTATAATCAACGTTGGCAGTATCATCAAAGGTGACGGGTAAGTCAATTTGACTTTTAGAAGGAGTAGCACCCTGAATCAATTCTATATCGTCAAAAAAGAATGTAAAGTTAGCAGTACTATCTCCCATGACGCCCAGATCCCATATCAAAACAACTTTTGAATACTGATTGGCCTGGTTGATTGCACCGAAATCGAAGCTGAGTTCTTCCCAGGCATTTGCAACGCTAGAGGTATCTTCTTTTTCAAAAAATATTCCACCGTTGGTCGAGTTTTCTACCTTTAATAGAACCCTTGCGCCTACGCGAGGAGAATAGACTTTCATCTTGAAAAGACGATTGGTGGAAAAGTCAATGGGGTTTGCTAGTTCTATTAAGCTTCCTCCAAAAACCGCTCCCATAGCTTTAATCATTCTTCCAACATTGGCACTGGTGTTAATACCGCCAGACTGCGGGTTGGCAATCACAGCTGCATTTCCACCACCAAAGTTGGTCCAAGTGTACGTGACTGTAGTTGATTCAAAATCTAAGGGCAAAGTAGGACTTTGGGAAAAGCCCCAAGTTACCGTTGCCCAAAGTAAGACGATAAGCGTAGCTAACTTCTTCATAAGAGAATAATTGTTGTTGTATCAAATAGAATGTTTAGCAGTTTGACTCTCTGCAATGAGATGAAAATAAAGTTATATACATTTTATGTTATGAGTGAATGCATACCCACATCTTGAATACATCTGGTGAAATTTGTCCCTACATCAACATTACATCAACCATTTGTAAAAATGGACCCATTCTCCTATTCAGGGTGTTTTTGGCCCTCTTTTCAGGGGTATCTTAGTTTCTCTACTCAACATAACTGATAAGGCAGTTTCTCTTACATGTAAAAAGTCTCATATAACAAGGATGGAAATTTTTGAAAGATGAATGGGACTGATTTTGATCGGTCAGTTTTTAATAACAAAAAACCAGATGCCGGATAAGACCAACATCTGGTAAATCATATGGTTAAAAATTCTTAAAATCAGAGGCTGCCGCCGAGTGCCAGTTGGATCAGACTGTCTCCTTGAAGGGTATCTTGCACAGTCCTGCTTGGACGTGGAATCATACCTGCAACAGACAGCTCAGAAGCCCGAGCTTCTGGATCTAAAGGAATCATTAAATGGTATACCTTACCACTTGCTGGAAGGAAATCATGAATTAACCATGGATTGTGGTTTTTCAGCGCCGCATAGGTCACACCATGCTCCTTGGCGAAGGTGCTGAGATCATCAATGGATTTGTTGACGGATACTTTACGATAGGCCAACGGCTTATAGTTTTTCTGAGGCTGGATCATTACCCCGTATTGATAGGGAGCTTCAAATACACATTTGTGTGCCATGATTCTGGCCAGGTAATGTCCGGTTTCCCGGTTCAAATCCAACTGGTAATAGTCATTCGTTCCTTGCTCTCGGATACGCTTCTTTAATCCCGGGACACCCATATTATAGGAGGCAGCCACCAGGGTCCAGCTTCCAAACTTTTTGTAGGAAGACTTGAGGTACCTGCAAGCAGCCTCTGTTGATTTCACAGGATGAAAACGCTCGTCCACCGTTTCATTCACCACCAAACCATACTGGCGCGCCGCAGCAGGCATCATTTGCCAAAATCCTCTGGCACCCACAGGAGAAATAGCGTTAGAAAGAGAACTTTCAGCAATCATGAGGTAAAAGAAGTCTTCAGGGATGTTGTGCTTGTTCAATATCTCAAGGAAGGTCTTTTTATAGCGTGCTGATTTCCGGATCAACAAAGCAGTGGAAGCATGAGCGCGCACATGCTTGTCGATTTCACGGTTCAGGCGCTTGGTAAATGTGGCATCATTTACGGGTACAGCTTCTCCACAGAAATTCAGGGTCTCACTAAATCCATTTGAAAGGCTATGAACGTGACCTGAAATCTGGTGAAGCGGGTTAAACGCAACAGGTTCTGGAACTGTGGAAGAGTTAGTCAAGCTGATTCCGCCGACGAGTATTCCCAGGGGAACCAGGAAATAAACGATTTTGGACATAAATAAGGGTTTTTGGCTGTTGGTGTTGACATGGTATCAACGTAAAGACGTTTTGGCTAAATAAATTACAGGCAGGAATTCGCAAA
>JBCDIQ010000021.1:0-28813 GCA_039024295.1 Bacteroidota bacterium
ATACCACCCAATTACGGCTAGGAGAAGAACTACGCGATGTGCGGGAAGGACTCCTGCGATCCAGGCATCGGGATAAATTTGATTTGGAGTCACGCAGTGCGGTTCGCGTTGCAGATTTCTATCGGGCAATGCTAGACGAGTCTCCCAACATTGTGCATTTTTCCGGACATGGCGAGACCACTTCTGCTGGAAGTACCGATGTGTCGGGAACCCGTGCACTTACTTGGAAGCATAAGGGGAAAGTGGTTCGGGAAATGGTCAGTGGCATTGTGATGGAAGATCCCAATGGATCCATGAAACTGGTCCCCCATGAGGCGTTGGGAGAATTATTTGAAGAGTTGAACCGTGACAGGCTTGTGGTACAATGTGTTTTGCTAAACGCCTGCCATTCTGCTGTACAAGCAGAAGTAATCAAGGCTCATGTTCCCTACTTGATCGGGATGAACCAAGCCGTGCCTGACCGTACAGCAATTGCCTTCGCCACTGCCTTTTACGATGGACTCGGATCAGGAAAAGACATTCCCACGGCCTTTAGATTGGCTCGGACCTACATTCGGCTTGAGGGTTTGCCTGGAAGTGATATTCCTGTTTTAATGGATTGATGAAATAACGAAGCAACTAAGCCCAACCTACCTCGTATTATTGACATGTATAAGTAACGTATTTGAAAACCATAGACAAAGGCATGTAATGAATGATGTAAAAGAGATAAGGTACAATTTGATCAATGAAATCATGCATATCGAGGATATAGATATGCTACACTCTATTTTTCGGATAATAGCAAAGCGTAGAAAACAGCCGGTTTCAGGGAAGCTGGAGGAAGTAGTAGTTGAAGTAAAAAAAGGATGGACTTTGGACGAAATAGTTGCAAAGAAAAATATAGTCCCAATTACCTATCCTGAGATAGTAAAAATTGTAGATGAAATTGAATGGGATGTTCCATTAACAGACTTGCTATCAAGTACAGACTGATAATATGGACCTATTGCTTGATACCAACATCCTTATTATATACAGTAGGGATAACAGTTTATCAAAATTAATAGAGGAACGATATCGTATTTTTAGTGATACCAACAGACTCTTCATATCTGTTGTGACACTTGGAGAAATAAATTCATTGATAAAGAAATTCAGCTTGGGGTACGAAAAGAGTAGCCAGAATCAATAGTATATTGAGCCGAATAAACCAGTTGGAAATAGCGTACGAACAGATTATTGAATCCTATGGCGATGTAGATGCCTTCAGCCAGAAAAATGATAAATTTCCCTCAAGAAATATGGGAAAAAACGATATCTGGATAGCTGCTACCGCCAAAGCATTCGACATTAAGTTGATTACCACAGATAAGGACTTTGATCACCTTAAAGATGGTATGATCGATTTGCTGTACATTGATTTGCAGGAAATGAAATATGGAAAATAAGGCCTTTCATTTCCGCTTCCTCCTGAAAAAATCCTGCATCAACTGAGCACATTCGAATTCCATCACCCCTGAAGAAAGTAATGTCTTGGGATGTAAAATCTCCTGGCTAACTCGCGAAAATCCAGTTTTGGGTTCAGCTGCGCCAAATACCACCCTCGCAAGCTGCGCCCACCTCAATGCACCTGCACACATTACACAGGGCTCCACCGTCACGTAGAGGGTACAATCTTTCAGGTATTTGCTGTTCAAATACTGCGTTGCAGCGGTGATGGCCAATATTTCAGCATGAGCTGTAGGGTCTTTCAGGCGCTCCACCTGGTTGTAGCCTTTTCCAATGATGAGCCCCTCACATTCGATCACAGCACCAATAGGAACTTCCTCCTCGTCGAAGGCACGCTGCGCTTCTCGAAGGGCTGCTCGCATGTAATGTTCATCTGTGAGCATAATAGATCAGGCGCAAGTACAAAATAGAGCAGGAAACCTTTGAGTGGATCAAAAGCCTGTAAAGCAGAAACCACTAAAAACTGTTGAGCGAAGCGAAATCCCGTAAAGCGGGAAAAACTGTAAACTCCTACAGCAGTCTTTCTATCACCGCATCAGCTGTAATACCCTCCGCTTCTGCCGTAAAACTGGTAACGATTCGGTGGCGGAGCACAGAAGTTGCTACACGGTTTACATCTTCGATATCTGGTGAATACTTACCGCGCATAAGTGCTACCGCTTTTGCGCCTAGAATCAGGTACTGAGAGGCTCGTGGGCCTGCACCCCAGGTAATCAGCTCACGGATGCTGTCTTCTCCCTGAGGGGTATTGATGCGTGTTTTGTTTACCAGCATCACCGCATGTTGGATCACATTATCAGTGACGGGTACTTTACGAACCAGTTCCTGAAAATACAGGATCTCGTCTTGGGTCATGACGGGGTTCACGGTGGTAGATTCTCCAGAGGTAGTCCGTCGCACAATTTCCATTTCTTCTTCAATGGAAGGATAGTCCACAGAAATATTGAACATGAAACGGTCAAGCTGTGCCTCGGGTAGGGGATAGGTACCTTCTTGCTCAATGGGGTTTTGGGTAGCCAGTACAAAGAAGGGTTTACCCAGGGGATGAATCTGACCTGCTACGGTTACAGAACGTTCCTGCATAGCCTCCAGCAAAGCTGCCTGGGTCTTGGGTGGCGTTCGGTTGATCTCATCTGCCAGAATCATGTTGGCAAAGATCGGTCCCCGCACAAACTTGAAATATTTCTTATTGGTGTCGTCGTCAATTTCCAGAATTTCCGTTCCAATGATATCACTTGGCATCAGGTCTGGGGTAAACTGGATACGACTGAACTTTAGGTCAAGAATCTGGGCTATCGTGCTGATAAGCAGGGTTTTTGCCAGGCCCGGAACGCCGACCAATAAGGCGTGTCCCCGGCAGAATAACGCAATCAGGAGGCGGTCAACGACCTCCTCCTGTCCGATAATTACTTTTGAAATTTCCTGCTTTAAGGCTTGGTATTTTTCTGCAAGTGCATCTGCTGCCTCGACTTCGTTCTTAAATTCCTGCATTAGTTGGTCCACTGTTTGAGCGCGTTGGCGCATTCGGTTGGTTTGATGTCAATATAGATATTTTTCTTAGCCGATTCTAGCCAGTTTTCGAAAACCTCCGCCTGCTTTACCTGTAGGGCCGCACGCTGAATTTTCTTGTAGTCATCCTTCAAATTCGGCACGTGAGGGGGGATTTTTTTCTTCAGGTAAATGATGTGAAAGGCACTGGAACCATCAGGCATCCGGTATTCCATGGGCTTGGAAATTTCCCCTTCTTCCATTTCATCTACCTTGAAAAAGAGGTCTGAATCTAGCTTATCCATTGGCACGCGTAGCTCATTGGTCTGAGGGTTGGTGATGCACCCTCCGCAGTCTTTTGTTCCTCGGTCTTCTGAGTAGCGAATGGCCGCTCGTTCAAAGGTAATGGAGTCAAGCAGTACCCTGGCTCGAATACGATTCAGGCTGTCAATTGCCACAGAATCCCCGTTGACAGAGCGGGAAGGAATTTTTAGGATATGACTCACTTCCAGAATTTCTCCCCTTCGCTTATATAGCTTGGCGATATGGTACCCGTACTCGGTCATAAAGACAGCCGAAACCTCTCCTTCACGAAGGTTGTAGATGACTTCTTCAAATTCTGGGACCATTTGGCTCCTTCTTACTTCGCCAAGATTTCCGCCTCGTGGGCCACTCGGACCATCTGAATTGTCAATGGCCATCAGGCCAAAATCTCTGCCGTCTTCTACAATTTTTTTTCGAATCCGAGCCAACTCTTCCCTGGCCTCACGCTTACTGGTCTCTGAAAATGGGGGTACAATGACAATCTGGTTGACCTCGACTTCCGCAGGTAAAAATCCCAGGCTGTCCTTGTCAAGGGTCTTGAAAAACTCGCGGACTTCACGAGGGGTAATGTTGGCTTCTGCCAATAAAATCCCGCGCATTCTGTCCACTAGCAGGCCTTCTTCTATCTCCCTTCTGGTATCTTGACGGAACTGTGCAATAGACTTGCCATAAATTTTTTCAAATTCTTCCTCGCTTCCTAACTGCTCAATCACATAAGAAAGCCTCCGGTCAAGCTCAGATTCCACTTGCTCGTCTGAGACCACAATACTGTCCTGGCGTGCCTTATCCAACAGCAGTTTACCAACTACCAGCTGGTTCATGACCTCACACCTCATATTTCCCATGTCCTTCTGGCCGTTGATCACCATGTAGTTGTATTGGTTGGTAACGTCTGAGTCCAGAATGATTTCTTCGCCTATTACAGCTATGATCCTGTCCAAGGTCTCCCCCTGGCTAGGCTGTGCAATGGCCCCATTTATGGCAAACAACCACACCAGGCTGCCAAGGATACAGGCGAGGGATCTCCTCGTTTTTGAAAATACCCATCTATTTTGCATGGATTATTGTAATTGAAAATTCTTGCTGGTATTGGCCTTTTGTACGAGCTCTTGGATCAGTTGTTCTGTTACTCGCTGTTTACGTTGGTTCAGGATGATGCCTTTAATTCTGGGTTCACACATTTTAAGGGGGAGTTCGGTGCCAGTTTCCAACCTGTCTAACAGTTTGAACGCACAAAAAAGCCGTTTATCTTCTTCCTGACGATAAAAAGAATAAGTTCGTCCCTCCCGGGCACCGATTTTTAAGTTTCCTGGATAAGAACGTATGGCAGGCTCCAAACCTGTTTCAGAAAGATAGGTGCTATCCAACCAGAAGCTAGTGGCATTTTCCTTGCACCATTCGCGGAGCTTTTGTCGTTTTTCTTCGTCATCGCTCCTGAGGTAGCCAATTTCTTTATACGGGTTCAAGTTTTCAGAAGTGAAATAGAAAAAGGAGTAATACGGTTGTTCTGCAACGAATTTATCCGGATGCTTATGGTAATAGTTTTCAATTTCAGACCTTTGGACCACTGTGTCCAGGCGTGTATGAATTGCCCATTCCCCTAGTAGGTACTCAGCAAGTTTCATCTCGTAGTCCCGACCTTTGTAGGCAACGATCCGGTCATATTCTCCCACCACTTTCTGTGCCTGTGCTCGGATTGCCTGGCCGCGAACCCACTTGCGAATAAATTCCTTCCTGAAAAGAGTGCTGTCTTCTGGGGTAAGGCCAGCAGGCATGAAATGTACGATTTCAGCATCGTAGAGACGTTCTTCACCAAATGTTGCCACAAGCTTACCCTCATCCTGTTCAGTCCCTTTGTTGCAGCCTATCAGAGCAAGACAAGCCAAGAAACAGGCCAGCCCTAAATGCCGAGCAGGCACGAGGATCTTATGGACGAGAGCAGGAAACATGCGTTGCGGTTATTTGAACAGTTGCTGGAATACTTCCTGGTTTACTTCAACCGGGTATTTGGTCTCCAGCTCCGAAAGCCATGTCTTCTCCAGGTAGTCCTGGTATTTGGTAATTACTTCAGATTTAGCTTTTTCGAAAGGCTTAATTCCTGCAGGGAATTTCTCCTTCACCTGGAAAATACGGAAGAATTTACCCGTTTGCATGATTTCTCCAACGTGGCCAATGGGTTGGTCAAAAAGAGAAGCGGGTAAATCACTTTTTCCTTCCTCGTAATTCTGCATGCGAACAGTTACGCGAAGAGAAGACTCCTGGTTGAGAAGAGAATCGATCTCCTGGCGAGAAGCATTAAGCCCTAACAATTGTCCCACTTTTTTGATTGCGAGTTCATCAGAAGAACTGTATTCTTCTACGTCTACCATGCGATTTGCCGTGAACTGGTCCTTATTGGAATTGTAAAAGGCCTCCAACCCTGTGGTATCTTCCACTGCTTTTCGCCATACCATCTCTTCCATTAAGGTGAACAAAAGAATCCCGTCCCGATATTCCTTTAACAGGTAGCGGAATTCAGGATTTTTCTCAGGAAGACGATCTTCCTCATATTGTAAGAGCTTTCGCTCAACGAATCGGTTGAGGTTGGTCCTTGCGGCTTCTTCTGCGCTCATGCGCGGGCTTCTTGAGCGTGTTCCGAGGTAATTGTCAATGAAATCCTGAACGCTTACCTCGTAATCACTTCCCAGCCGGAACAAAGGGAGCTTAGCCACTGCACTATCTTTTGCTTCAGGAGCCCAGGAACCTCTTGGATAATTTGCGTTCAGGGTAGCTACAAATGCATTGAAGTTTGCTTCTTCAAGCTGGTATTCATTTTCTTTTTTGATGCGTTCAATCAAGGCCGCACGGCTTATTTGGGACCTGCTATCGCGTTCCACCTTGCGTTTGAGGGTCGGACGCGCCTCTTCAAAGGAGCTGGAGGCTTCTACTTCTGTAACCTTGAGGATATGCCATCCAAAGCGTGTGTTGAAAGGCTTTGAATATTCCCCTTCATTTAAGGTTAATTTCACCTGCTCCATTTCAGGTAGCAAGCGGGAAGAACCCAAGTCCCCCCCTTTGGGTGCTGTATTGGGGTCATCGGAGAATTGGGCAGCAACCTCGGCAAAGTCCTGATTGGCAAGTTTGCCATAAATCTCCTGTATCCTCCTTTCGGCCTGCGTGGTATCCTTGGCACTGTATCGATCTCCGATACGCACAATGATGTGAGCCGCGCGCTTAGTCCCGCCAGACTTACGCTTGTCATCCACTTTTATTAAGTGATACCCAAAGCTGGTACGTACCGGCTGGGAAACCTCACCTACCGGAGTAGAGAAAGCTCCGCTTTCAAAAGGATACACCATGTCAAATGCAGAAAAGTATCCCAGGTTGCCTGCATTTTGCTTGGCAGAGGGATCGTCTGAATATTGTGTAGCCATCTCAGCGAATGACTTTCCCTGGTTCATGATGGTATCACGAAAAGCCATGATTTTTTGGAATGCTGCTAATGTATCGGCTGGGGCAGCATCTTCCTTTACCTGGATCAACAGGTGGCTGGCTTTCACTACGTACTGAGAACGCTCAAAGGCTTCTTTTACCAATTGCTCCTCCACCTCTCTGGCAGTCAGGTAAGGCTGGGCCAATTGTTTACGGTAAGAAGCAAATTCAGACTTAAAAGCCTGGGTGGTATCCAATCCTTTTGACTCGGCTTCAAATACCTTTCGCTTGAAGTTGATGTACAAATCAAGGTACTCCTGGTATTGGGCTGGAGTATGATTGGCTGCCTCTTCCTTTCCGCCGTTATTTTTTTGATATACCCGTTCAAACTCCTGCTTGGAGACTTTTTCTTGCTTGAACGTCAATAAAGCGGGGGATTCGGTAGAGGGGGAAGTTTCTTTGGTACTTTTACACCCTGTCAGGAAAATGACAACAGCGAACAAAAGCGTTCCTAAAATCCTCATTTGATTGTCCATGTGGGGTTAAACCTGATTTTTTTGGGCCTGCAAGTTAGTAATACCCAATCAAATGGACAATTGTTGAAAGTTTTCCTTTTCTCCGAACTAGCTGATCCGCTTAGTCCTCGTATTGCCAAACATCTTCTGCTTCTTCTTGCTCGCCCCAATCTGGAGGCGTAGTTTCTAAGGATGCAATTAGAGAGCGAGTCGTCTCGTCTTCCTCTGGCGCACCAGAAAAATGAGTTTTGCGGGCAGATTTAGCTTTAATTTTTTCCTGAGAAGTATTTGCAACCTGTAAGGGAATGCCATCGACAGTTGTGTCATTTAATTCTGATGCTGCTTGTAATGCCTCTTCTGTATCAGGCATGTCAACGAAAGCCAGGACAGATTGGGTGTGTGGACTTCGAAACAGTTTTACGGAGGTCACCTGGCCATATCCTTCGAATATTTCTGCTATTTCTTCCTTGGTTACTTCTTGGTCGGTTGTGGTTACGCTTAACTTCATGACTTTTGATCTGTTTAATTGATACACGAAGAAAATAAACCTTTGACTAGAATTTACATCAAAAATACGGAATGTGTTTCGTTGGAAATGTTCTTCTATTTAGGGATTCCCTTACAATTGAGTTATCCCCAAAATTCTCGTAAAAACCCTCCTAGAACGCATCATTAGCCATTCTGGGAGGGTTTGGGGTAATTTTATTACACTTCTGGCGGATGTGTTGCAAGCTGGCATTATCAACAACGGGCTAAAGCCTGGCTGAATATATCCTAAGGTATCAATGCCAAATTACTCACTGTTAGTTCCCGGGAACCAGGTACAGCTCTGCCCGGCGATTTCGTGCTTTGCCGTATTCCGTTGTATTGCTTTCTTTGGGCTTCATTTTCCCCTGGCTGGAAGTTGAAATTCGGGTTTGATCAACCCCGAGTTTACCAAGAAAATTGATGATGGCCTGTGCACGATTAAACCCAAGTACCATGTTGTAAACTTTTCCTCCCTGGTCATCTGTATGACCCACTATAACCAGGTTGAGGGAGGCATCACGATTCATATAGGTAGCCAGTTCAGTTAACTCCCGGGCATGTTCTGCTTTGATGTGGTACTTGTCAAGGTCAAATTCGACAGGACCGAAGCTGGGCAAATGAGCCTGTTGGGTCCATCGCTGAACTACTCCTGTAGTAGGTGCCACTTGTTGGTTTTGCATGGGTTGAGTAGGTACCTGATATACAGGTGCCTGCTGTTGCCTGATAGGCATTTGCTGGTAATACTGGGGCTGCTGATACCCATATGCTGGGCTTGAAGCTGGATACCCGGGGGTTTGTGCAACAACTTGTCCTTGAGGACACCCCTGAAACTGGATGGGACCTGCCATGAGCGGGCATGCGTCACGTGTATCAGGAAGTCCATCGTTATCGGTATCAGGACACCCTTGGAAAGCTTGTAGCCCAGGTACATAAGGACATTGATCACTTTGGTTTGGAATGCCATCTCCATCTGCATCTAGCACTTTTGCCGGGCATCCCCTGTTTTCGACCAAGCCTTTTGTAATGGGGCATTGGTCCTCGGGATCGGGGATTCCATCCTGGTCTGAATCTGGACACCCATTAAATGCTACCATACCCGGAAGGCTGGGGCATTTGTCCTGAGCATCAGCAATTCCGTCTCCATCAGCATCCGTGATCTGGTCTGGACAGCCTTGCTTGGCCCTGGGACCCGGATTTAGCGGACATTTGTCTTCGCTGTCGGGAATGCCGTCCCCATCAGAGTCGGGACATCCCGCATATTCGGGCATGCCAGGGGTGTAAGGGCATTTGTCCTCTGTATCCATGATGCCATCCTTGTCCATGTCAGACAGTTGCACGGGGCAACCTTTATTTTCGATGGAACCTTTTACCAACGGGCATTGGTCCTCAAAATCTGTTACCCCGTCCTCATCAGTATCTGGACACCCCTGGAATTCTGCCAGGCCTACGATGTTGGGACAACTGTCGATTTTGTCCGGAATGCCGTCCCCATCCGCATCAATATCTGAACTCGGACAGCCTGCCTGTCCCTTGGGACCTGCCTCATTGGGGCATTTATCCACATTGTCTGGCAAGCCATCACCGTCTGTGTCTGGGCACCCCCGGTAGGGTACGAGGCCAGGTGTATCTGGGCACTTGTCCGCTGGATCCATTACTCCATCACCGTCTCGGTCCTGTTGTGGACATCCCATGTATTCTTCAGGCCCCGCAATCATGGGACAATTATCTTCAGAATCGATTAGCCCGTCTCCGTCGGTATCTGGGCAACCCCCAAATTTCTTTGGCCCGGCAATATCCGGACAAACATCCCGATGGTCTTTGACTCCGTCCTGATCTCGGTCATTCTCTACAGATTTTTTGCGTGCAGCATAATCACTTTTCGGCGTTCGTTCTTTGTTTACAATGTAATTCATGCTCAGCTCAAACCCTCCTCGGCTCCTGCTGAAAGGGGCAAGACGGGAAGTATTGATGTCATACGAAAACCCAAAGTGAAATCGGTTAAGGGTAATGCCTACAGAAGGAATAATGGCATCATTTAGGCGATAATGACCTCCGAAATGAAGAAAAATTTCATTTTCTAATTCGTAGTTGAGGGTAACCCCTCCATTGAGCTGGGTAAAACTTCCCTGACTCATATACAATACTGCCGGAACCAGTACCGTGCGTTTCCCCGTTAAAATTTCTGCTTCAGCATTCGCTGCCATACGGGAAGGCCAGCGCGCTTCTCCTCCCAGAAAGGAAAAGTTGGGGGCATTGATGTGTGCCATCCCAAGGCCAACCTGGAGGGCCTTCAGCGTACGTGGGTATTTTGAGCGATATACATATGCCGCACCTACATTTACATCTCCCAGAGAAAGACGCGTGGTAGGGAAAACTTCCTGGGTGGTCTGTGTTGGGTCAAACCCAATATCTATATCATATTGGTCATCAAACCGGAATAGGTTGGGGTTAAAACTCTTTTGCATTAACCCAGCTTGAAACCCCAGGGAAATGCCTCCATCTCCCATGGTTTTGTAATAGGAGAGACCTGCGAGGGCATTGGTCTGTGTCATGGAAGCTTCACCTGCTCCATCTCTGGAGAAGAGAAACCCCATGCCCACTTTCCCCATATTCAAATCCAGGGATGCGAAAGTGGTTTTGAAGGGAGTTGTCACACTCGCCCATTGGTTGCGGTAATTACCCGCAAGACGTACCTGCCCTTCAAACCTGCCGGTATATGCGGGATTGAAGAAAACAGGGGCCTGTCTAAATTGTGAGAAATGAGGGTCTTGCGCTTGAAGCCTATTGCCCCACCATAATCCCAGCATGCAACTAGCAAGAATAAGATACTTTTTCATCGAATCAGGGTAACTTGACCGGATAGTTTTTGCGTCAGCCCATCTAAGAGGGTGACTTTAGCGACATACACATAGGTGTCTGGGGGAGAGGGGCGCCCTCGATGTGTTCCATCCCAGCCCTTATCCAATGATTCAGACCGGAAGATCATCTCTCCCCATTGGTTAAACACCATAAAGTCAAGCGACTCAATGTTTCTGCCACGGAAGTAGAGGACATCGTTTGTTCCATCGTCATTTGGTGTGAATGCATTTGGCACGAAGATATTGGCATCAATTTCCTCGAAAATGACTACCCCAAATTTGGTGACCGAGTCTGTACAACCAGGACCGTTGGAGGCAATCAGCTTCACATCGTATGAGCCATAATTTGCATAGGTATGGGTGGGATTTGCCTGGGTGGAGAAGTTCGCAGGACCTGCGGTGGTATCTCCAAAGTCCCAGTAAAAAGTCTTTCCGAAGTTGGATTGCTGGGTGAACTTCACGGTTAATCCCTGGCGACTTCGTCCCTCAAAGGCCGCTGTGAAATCTGAACGTGGTAAATCTGTCACATTCACCCAAAAGGTGTCAGATGGTGTTTCTACCCCGTTCATATCCATTCCGATTACGGTGATGGCGTGTCTTCCCGGATCGTTCAGGAGGGTGGTGAAGCTTGCAGATTCTGAACTTTGCACGGGTTGCCCATCCAGAAAAAAGTTGTACACCACAAATATTCGAGGCCTGGCAGTTACGGTGGCTTCGTGCCCGATACAAACGGTATCATCAGAAGCCAATGGAAAACCGACCAGGGTTATTTCCACTTTCTCAGTAATGCGTCTGATGAGGTGGTTGTAGGCATCACCTACATATATTTCTCCTGTATTATGGTTGATGTCAATTGCTGTAGCTGCTCCAAATTTTGCCTGTATGCCAATTCCATCCACCCCTCCACCAACACCTGCTTCGCCCGCGTAAGTACTAACAACACCATCTTCTATTCGGCGAACTATTCTATTGGCACCGTCCATAACGTAGATGATGCTGTCTCGTGTAATAACTACGTCGTAAGGGAAGTTGAATTGAGCAATGTCCGTAGGACCATCATTGCTACCCAGCCTGCCAGTTCCAGCTACGGTGGTTACAATGCCAGAAGGAGTTACTTTCCGAATGAGGTGATTCCATTCATCTGCCACATAGATGTTACCCTCAAAGTCAAGCTCAATTCCATAGGGTCTGTTAAACGTTGCCTGGGTTCCAATCCCATCGTCCTGTCCGGTAACATTGGCTTGGCCTGCAAGGGTTGTCACCACTCCATTTGGGGCAATTTTACGAATGGTATGGCCAAGGTGATCACACACATACAGGGTCCCATCTGGGTGGATGGCAATTCCTGTGGGATCTGAAAATCGGGCCACAGGGCCCGGACCATCTAGAACACCTGCCTGTCCGGTTCCTGCAATTGTGGTAACGTTGCCGTCCAGGTCAATTTTTCTGATTGAATGGTTTTTGGTGTCTGCGACATAGATTACGCCGTCCTCGTCAGCGGCTATTCCCCACGGAGAATAAAACTGTGCGCTTTCTCCTGGGCCATCCCATGTACCTATATCACCGGTACCGGCAATGGTATATACGCTGTCATTTTCGGGATTGTATAAACGTATCTTATGGTTCCATCGGTCTGCCACCACCACCATACCTCTCCCATCTACCGCCAGTCCGTGAGGGTTATTGAAGGTCGCTTCGCCAAGGGCTCTTCCGTCCTGGTCGCCAGCTTCTTCAATTTTACCGGCAACGGTAGTGACAAGCTGGGCATACAAACTTTGGCTTGCTGCTAGGACAGCAAGAAGTACAAACAATCTGATACGTCGCATAGGTTACTCAGTATGTGATCTTCATCCCATGACCACTGGTTCTACTAATGAAGGTTGGTTATCCAAAGATATAGTTTCTTTTTCGTAATTTCCAATCTTATATAATCCAAACATAACATCATATTGTTCGGAGATTACTTTCCAAGTGTACCTTCTCTTAGCAATTTCGCCCATCTTACGCCCTAATTCCTGTCTGGCTGGCTCATTAAGTTCCTGAAGCTTACTGAATAATTGAAAAGCATCGCCAAAGTAAATGCCTTTTCCCTCGGTTGTTTCCCTGTTGTAGTTCACATCGTAAGCCAAAATAGGGAGGTTTAGGTTCATTGCTTCTACCAAAGAAGGGTTGGTGCCTCCGGCACTGTGTCCATGAATGTAGACCCATGCATTAGACCTGAGCATCCCCAATGTTTTGGGATCATAAATGGGATCATATAAATAAATGTGATTGTAGCCTTCGTAGGTCTGTTTAAGCTTTCGGCCAAACTCGCTATGGTTCCAATTGCCCACCAGAACAAATGGATACTTTGGATAGCGCGCAAAGCCTTCCAGGATCATTTCAACATTATTTTCTGGCTCAATTCGACACACTTTGAAGAAATAGCGACCTTTCAAAAAAGGATATTGGGATATGGTTTCCAGCTCAATGGGCTCGCGCTGGGCTTGGTCTCCTCCATAGGAGGCTAAATGAGCATCTACCCCATATTCCTCCATTACATAATCTCTGATAGCCTGGTTGTCTGCTACAACTCCATCTGCATATTTGACAGCCATTGCCTCAGAGAATTTCAGAAAAGATTGTACCCATGGTCGCCATTTATCTCTTCTCCACTCCAGGCCATCAATGTTCACCAGGAATTTTTTTCGGGTGAAAAACTTTAACACAGGTATGAACGCACAACCTGAAACGCCAAGAACCAGAATGAGATCTTGGGTAAACATGGCGTGGATCATGCTGATGAGGTCATACAGGATACTTTGAACGCCATTTGCTTTGAGGGGTAAATAACGAAGCTTGGCACCGTTGAAATAGGTTAGTCGATTTTTTGAAGGGTATTTTTTCCCGCTACAATAAACGGTGAGGTCGTATTTATTGCTGAGCTGCTTGACCAAATTCTGGGCAAGTGTTTCAAATCCACCATAGCAAGCCGGAAGCCCTACAGTGCCCACAATACCAATTCGTATAAATTTACCCATATTAAGATATTTTTTGTATTGAACAAAACTAAGGCCTCATCCCACTGGATAAAAGTCCATATTTATGCAAATTGAACATAACATGAATTATAAAATACGA
Source organism: Bacteroidota bacterium (assembly GCA_039024295.1). GTDB lineage: Bacteria > Bacteroidota > Bacteroidia > J057 > J057 > JBCDIQ01. The sequence goes on from JBCDIQ010000021.1 coordinate 13,736, forward strand.
TTTTTAGAATAAAATAAATCAAACACTCAACTCTGCTATAAGTTACTGTTTATCAGCAAATTATTTTCTGGTTTTTTATCCTTAGGACCGGTTCAAAGATCAGAATAGTTCTTGAATAGATGATTTATTTTTCGATGGAGGGGGCTTTTTTATCGATTAAATGACATTTTTTTGTCGATTTTTTCATCTTGCTTGATACTTGTTTTCTGTATCACGAGCCAGGATTGACTCCTAAAGGAGAATCTTTCTTTACCTTTCAGAGCCTTAGGAGAATACTTTTGATGGGGAGCATATGGATGTTACTCTCTTGGGGAAATGATCAACTCACTCATTTACTTGAGTGATTGTATTATCTTTGAACTGAAAAAAATACAAGTTTTGGTTATCCTGGTATTGTTGAAAGGAAAAGGAAAAGAAGTTGCCCTTGTAAGACTCAGCAAGCCTCAGAAATTGGGAGAAGGAAATTTTTTCAGGATCGTGGATTTCTGCGAGGTTCAACAGGTAATTTCCCAGCTCGTACCCTTTCAGGACGGCATCACTTGGAGGAACCTTGTAAACAGCGAGGTAATTCTGGTAAAATGGGGTAGAGGAACTGCCGGATTTATCAGGCATTGCATCTGAGGTAAAAGTTAGGTCAAAATCCTCTTTCAGCTCCTGGTCAATGATGCTAAATCCAGCCCAAGCAGGAGTTCCCATGGCAGGGAGGACAAAGTTCTGCCACTTCATGTTACTCAGGATCTGACCTGCGGTCTCCTCGTTGCTGATGGGGATATAAACCCCGTCGAAAGCCATATCTTTCAAACGGGTATTTTCATCTGAAATAGACTCAGGTGTATCCTCTGGATCGAAAATAGAATCTGTTGTCACAATGGTGGTAACACCGCCGAGGGCTCGGAAGGTACTGTCAAACGACTGTACGACCCAATTTGTAAACGCCCTTTGGTCTGTCCATAGGATAACATTTCTCATGCCCTGTTTCTCAAATGCATAGGTGGCCATGTGTGAGCCATGGGTTGCCACAGAAGGGCTGGCCAGAAAAGTATGTTGCTTATGTTCAATCAAGGAGGGATTCACGCTAAATGGCACTACATGGCATAAATTTATCGCTTCCGTCCATTCAGATATATAAGCCGACATACTGGTAAATACCTCTCCAATAAGAAAGGTCGGAAGGCGGCTAGATGCCTGAGGGAGCAGTAAGCTAAGCCTGAGGGTATCCTTACGGGAATCATGCAGCTCGATGAAAACCTTTTTTTCAGATGTGATGGAAAACTGCTTTACCGCTTCCTTAAATCCTTCATAAAACTCTAGGCTAACCCGGGTTTTGGGCGGCATTTCCTCAAGGAGGGGAACTGAGTAAGGTTCGTCGAGGAAAAGCGGCAGGAAAATGGCGGCACGAATGATATTTGGCTCCATAACTTTGGGAGGAGCCGCTTCAGTTTTTTGGAAAAGGGCCGTCAGGAAAGTGGTATTGGTGCCTCCAGCCTTCAGGTAATCGTCATAAAAAAGTTTACCTGCTTCTCTTTCTCCTTTTTGAACCATCCGATAAGAAATGGCTTCTGCCATGAGGGGCTTAATGACCTGCGGAGCTTCTCGAAAGTACGCCTTAATGAAATCCAGGCGTAGGGTTTCAAACAAGGATTTACGCAATGCAGCCTCTGCTTCTGAACGCAACTGTACATCTCTTGCAGCCACCATGAGCTTACCCAGGTCAGTTAAGCCGCTTTTTCGCTTCTCGGGATCATATTTTTTTAAGAAAAGCAAAGATCGGTGATACCGTGCCTCTTCTGTGTAGGTAGATTTTGGGAAGGAAGTGAGCAGTTGTTCAAACTTCTGGATAGCCCCAAAATCATCTCCTTCGTAAAAGTAGGCCAACCCTGCTAAGTAAATGGCAGTTGTTGTAGACTGGTTAAAAGGCCTCAGGCTGGCCGTTTCCAATACGGAAGCTGCTTCGGTGTACCGCTGCGTTTGTAACAGTCGCTTTCCCTGTTCGATTTGCGAAACTACCTGGAGGTCCTTCTCCAATACTCTTGTGGACTTGCAACCGGACAATACTGCTAGGACTGCTATGAAAATCGAAAAAAATGTAACTCGGGATAAGCGCATGAGGCTAAGAATAATGACTGGGAGTCAAAGGTTAATAGTTTGGGAAATTTACTTTAAAAATTTTTCCCGCTTGTAGGGTACATACATGAAGCATCTGGTTGTCCTGCTGCTCACCAAAGTAAAAATCCAGGTGAAGCCCGCGGTGAAGGCCATAAGACCTGATATACGCTCCCAAAGGAGTTCCGGACTTATAATCGTATCGATCCAATAGCTGGTACAGGTACATGCCCAAGTCGTAGCCCTGGATCAGGCTTTGTGAAGGAGGACTTTGGTAGGTGCGTAGGTAATTGTTGTAAAAAGTCTGGTATTGAATGCTGTCGTTCTGTTCAGAGAAGGAAGTCGTGAAAAGCAAGTTATATTTTTCCTTCAGCTCATTATCAATTGCCTGATAAAATTGCCAAGAAGGTCCTCCCATCAGCTGCACATTTTGTTCGTAGTAGGCCAGGGAGCTAATGATGAGCCCACAGGACTCCTCGTTGCTAATGGGAACATAATACCCCTGAATCCCTTGAGTTCCCAAAGCTTTTACCTGGTCTTGAATTTCGGTACGTGCATTTTGGTACACAGAATCAATTGGAACCCGCACCACTTCGCCTCCCAGCTGCATGAATGTCTTCATAAATGCATTCGCAGTACGCTCGGTAAGCCGCCGTTGGTCAGTCCAAACGGCCACCTTCCGGACCTGTCGGATGTGGAAGGCATACTCAGCCATCCGCTTGCCATGAGTACTTACGGAAGGGTGGGCAAGGAACATATGTGGTCGCTCAGCGGCATTGAGGGTAGGAGAGAGGGGAACGACCTGAGGAATGCCCCGGCTTGCCGCCCATCGAGAAATCATCCGTGAAGGGCGGTTATAGATTTCTCCCACAACTATATCTGGATAGAGGCTGTCAAGCTGGCTGTACTGGTAAAGAATCTGGCTGGAGTCCCGCCGGGTGTCAAAAACCTTAAGCAATATTTTTTTTCTGGATACGGGAGAATAATCTGCCAATGCCTGCCGCATCCCCATATAAAATTCAAGTGGAAGCTTACTTTTTAACGGTAGCTCGTCCAGGTTTTTGACGGTGGTGATGTCTTGCTCCAGAAATAATGGCAACATCAAGCCTACCTTCATGACATTGGGTTCGTAGTAGTGTACCAAAGGTTCATCCCGGAGGAGGTTATCCAGAAAGGGAGATCGCTGACCGCCCTGTAGCAAATAACTGTCATAGAGGGCCTGGGCATCGGCCTTGCGTGAGGCCTCCACCCTTCTGAAACAAATTGCCTCAATAACCATCGGCAAGTAGGCTGCGGGTGCCTGAAAGCGGTATTGGTCCACCAAAATAGGGTCTAGTCGATAGAATAGCTGGTCCTTTGCAAGGTTGTAGGCATCCTTTACCAGTTGGGGATTGGTGGATTGGTCCATGACCAGGAAGAGGTCGTTCAGTCCCTCTGCTCGGTTAACGGATTGGGTATTGGTAAGCCGAATTAATGCCCGATGGTAGAGGGCATCGTTGCGGTAGGCAGAATTGGGATAGGCAAGGATAATTTGGTTAAACCGCATCGTGGCCTGGTACATATCTCCCAGATAATAATAGGCAAGGCCACTCAGGTAGACCGCTGCTGTTGAAGACTGGTTAGGAGGAAGGCCTGCTGCTGCTTGGAAGTACTGGGCCGCACGGTTAAAGTCCCCCAGGTTCATGTAGGATTTCCCATTTGCAATGAGCTGAATGGCCTGGTCGTTGCGCGGTAAGGGCTGTTGGGTTGGCTGGGCCGTTAACAAACAAATACTGCCAAAAAATATACCCAGAACAAGTAACACCTTGCTGAAGCTTGCGCTGTAAGTCATGATCATTTTCATTTCAGATGAACTACTCTTGGGTAACGGTTCACACATACCTGATCATATGCCAGCCCAATTTTGGTAAAAGCCTTTTTCAGGTGAGGTGAATCGAAAATGAAAATAGCAGGAAAAATGTTCTTTCCATAAAATTACCCGCTAGCCATTTGACCTCATCATAGGAAGGCAGGTCACCTACTCCCATTCAATCGTAGCCGGCGGCTTTGAACTGATGTCATACACCACCCGGTTCACGCCTTTTACCCTGTTAATGATTTTGTTGGAAACATCCGCGAGAAACTCATAGGGCAGATGAGACCAATCTGCAGTCATGCCATCACGGCTACCGACAGCACGTAAAGCAACCACGTTTTCATAGGTCCGCTCATCTCCCATTACCCCAACAGATGCTACCGGTAGCAATACCGCAAATGCCTGCCAAACGCTGTCATACAGTTCCTGCTCTTTTAGCTCATTTATGAATATCGCGTCAACCTCCTGAAGGAGGGCTACTTTCTCAGGGGTCACATCACTTAAGATACGGATAGCCAATCCAGGCCCTGGGAAGGGGTGCCGCCCAATGAAAGATTCGCTGAGGCCCAAATCTCGCCCCACTTCACGGACCTCATCCTTGAATAAAAACTTAAGAGGCTCTACCACTTTGAGGTGCATTTTCTCCGGAAGTCCTCCCACATTATGATGAGATTTGATGGTGGCAGATGGGCCAGCCACTGAAACACTTTCGATCACATCCGGATAAATCGTTCCCTGGGCCAGGTAGCTTATATCGGTGAGCTTATTGGCTTCCTCCTGAAAAACTTCTATGAATACCCGACCTATGATCTTGCGCTTTTGCTCTGGATCGGTCACCTCCTTGAGTTCGGATAAGAATTTATCCTTGGCATCTACTCCAATTACATTCAGTCCCAATTGCTCGTATTGGGTAAGAACTTGCTCAAACTCATTTTTTCGTAGCAGCCCATTATCTACAAAAATGCAGTAGAGCTGGTCGCCAACAGCTCGATGGATCAGGCTTGCAGCCACCGTTGAATCTACACCTCCAGATAACCCGCAGATGATTTTTTCTTCCCCGAGCTGCGCTTGCAATTCAGCCACGGTAGACTCAATAAATGCAGCAGGCGTCCAATCTGGGGTGACATGGCAAATTTCCAGTAGGAAATTTCGAACCAACTGACTCCCTTCCAAAGAGTGGGTCACTTCTGGGTGGAATTGGAGCGCATAAACAGGCAGTACATCATGCTGAAAGGCTGCCACTTCAACTGAATCAGTGCTTCCGATCAGGTGATATCCGGTAGGCAATTGGGTAATGGTATCCCCGTGACTCATCCAGACCTGAGACTGAGGGCTCAATGATTTGAACAACGGGCTCCCGTTTTGTAAGTTGAGTTTGGCCCGCCCATATTCCCGATGGTCAGAATTAACCACCTGCCCGGCATTTTTCTTTGCTATCAGCTGGGCTCCATAGCACACCGCCAGTACAGGCACTTTTCCAATTAGGGTGTTTAAGTCAAAGTCGGGGGCATCCTGCTGGTTGACTGAGCACGGACTTCCTGAAAGGATAACTCCCTTGACCTCCTCAGTAATTTCAGGTGTACGATGAAACGGGAGGATTTCACAGTATACGTGTTGCTCCCTGACCCTGCGGGCGATAAGTTGGGTATATTGAGACCCAAAATCTATGATAAGAACCTTCTGATTCATCCCGCAAAGGTACCAAAATTTTGGGTTGTGGGACCAACGGGAAAAAGAGATTATCATGGGCTGTTGGCCGGGAGCCATTTTCTTTTTTGTACCGAGATGATGAGCTTTACCGGTCATATGCAGAAATTCGGACTCATAGGCAGAAAGTTATCTCACAGCTTCTCCAGACAATATTTCACCCAAAAATTTGATCAGGAGGATATTGATGCAAGCTATCATCTTTTTGAATTAGGGCAGGTACACGAACTCCCGGAACTGCTGCGCACTGAAAAATACCTAAAAGGACTAAACGTTACGATCCCCTACAAAGAGGCGGTGATTCCGTATCTATCTGAGTTAAGTGAGGAAGCAAAATCGATAGGGGCCGTTAATACCATTGCAGTAGAAGGAGGGCTGCTAAAAGGCTACAATACAGATGTGTATGGATTTTACCACTCCTTACGAACCCATGTGAAGAAGGAGGCTTTGACGGATGCGTTAATTCTGGGGACAGGTGGTGCGGCAAAAGCAGTTCATTTCGTTTTGAAAAATTGGCTGAACTGTTCTTCAATTACCTGGGTTTCCCGGTCCGGAGGGAGAGAGGAGGTGCTCACATACGAACAACTGCACAAGGGCGACTTGGGGCACTATTCAATTGTGGTTAATACCACCCCTTTGGGCATGTATCCGGATATCAATTCTGCTCCTGATTTGGCCTATGAACAGTTCCGCTCAGGGCAATTGGCTTTTGACCTGGTATACAATCCAGAAGAGACATTATTCATGAAACGAGCGGCGGAACAAGGTGCCACCACGCAGAATGGTTTGCCTATGCTCATAGGTCAAGCTGAAAAAGCCTGGGAAATATGGCAACAAAAAAACCCGTGAAAGTTTTTTCACGGGCTTCATTTATTTTTTTGCAACAATTACTTTCCGCCTTTCGAGGCATTTAGCTGCTCACAATAGCTAGCTAATTGAGCTACAGAGCCATTGTTGGGCTGGATTTCCAGTACCTTGTTCACATAAGGCATGGCCTCATCACACTTTACATCCTTGAGGTCTTTCTCAGGATCAAAGTAGTAGAATGCCAGAACCGTTGAGGAGGTAACAACTGCAAGCTTCTCTCCCTTATCCAGCTCAGTTTTGTCCTTTAATCCATCATAAATTTCCTGGTAGTAGGGAACAGATGCCCATGATTCAACACCAGATGTGGTGTCACTTTCCATTTTGTAGATGGTATTGGCCAGGTAAAAGGCTGGCTGAAGCCGAGCACTGGAATCGGCCAATTCTGTGGCAGTTTTGAAGCACTCCCTTGCTTTAGGGTAATCCTTCCCTGTGTAAGCAGCTACGCCTAGCCCATAATAATCGCTCGCCTTGCGTTTATCCTCAGATTTATCATTGAGGATTTTTTCCATGAAGCGTACTTCAGCTGCATAGTCCTTGGCTTTGTGCGCTTTTTTAGCTTGATCCTTGTAAAAGGTTTTATCATCAGGATTTTTGGCCAAGTACAGGTCATACTGATAAAATGCCTTTTCGTAATCGCCTTTTTTCTCGTACAACTTGGCATAGTTGAGGTAGTCAGCACCGATGATTTTATCCTTTTTGTCTTCCATCATCTTGAAGTACCTCTGAAAGTACTCCTCAGACTTCTCCAACTGTCCGGTTTCCATGTATGAGTAGGCCAACAAGCGAACCATTACCCTTGTGGTGGTGTCCTTCTCGTATATGGTCAATTTTTCAATTGCCTGGTCGTAATCCCCACTCAGGTAAAGGAAACTAGCGGAACGAAGTTGCGCCCGAAGGTCTCCCGGCAACAATCCCAGGTAAGTGTCCATATCGTTTTTCGCTTGCTCCAGGAAACTCTGTCCTTTTGGGGTACTAAGTCCAGAAGCATTAGCCGCCTTCAGGAAAAGCTCTGCCCGCTCTGTGTAGGCAGGCGCATATTTTGGGTCCAGTTCAATGGCTTTATTCAATAGCTTAAAGCCTTCGTCAATTTCTCCACGCTTTAGGTGAATCTGGCCAGCCCGCACATATCCTTCGACAAAATTAGGGTCTTTCTCGATTGCCTTTTCATATTGGGGAAGGGCCAGGTCATCAATCTTTTTTGCCCGGTAAAGGTTTCCGAGTGCAACATAGGTACGAGGATCATTAGGTGCTTTGCCCTGCAGGTTTAGCAGCAGCTTTTCGGAATCTTTCAGCATGTCCCCATCGATATACGCCTGGCTGGTTTCCAGGATCACATCAATGTCTCCTGCTTTATTGGTCGCAAGTGCCTTTTCTGCACTGGCTTTGGCCTCCTCTGTTTTTCCTAGGGCAAAATATGCCCGGGAAAGCCCGGCATGGTTAAGGGCAAATTTAGACTTTGCCTTGATCCCTTTTGAAAAAGAAGCCTGAGCACCTGCGTAATCTTCAAGTTTGAACTTCACCTGGCCATCAAGGTAGTGGGCTTCAGGATCTTTTGGTTCTGTAGCCACTAATTTCGTGGCCATATCCTTTGCAGCCACGAGGTTGTCAACTGCAATGAGTCGTTTTAGTGCTTTTTTGTCTTGTGCAATTAGAGAATTTTGGCCAGCTACCAGCAACATAGCTACCAGTAGTAGAACCGAACTAAGTTTTACCTTCATCCTGTTATGATTAAAAAATAAATGAGAGTTGGTTAACCTGAATTGTGTTGGTATGTGTACCTCTTGGTAACAAACGACAACGAAAGTAATTCCTTATCAATAGGTTCACAAATATTTTTATCGACCAGCCACTGGAAATCGGAGCTTTCTTGGTGGGGCAATTGCGGGAATCAGACCCGCCTTGAGCACCAGTCTCTGCCCTCTTGAGGCATCAGCCATATAATTGATGAAACCCGTTCCCAGGCCGTAGTCCACTTCCCTGGAAATGGCAAACACCGTCCGAACCAGTGGGTAGCAACCTGCTTTCATAGGCCCTTGATAGGGTTCGTAGGCATCGTTCTCATAGGGGCATTCCCCATCTGGAACCATCGCCAATACTTTTACCTGACTCCTCAGTGCTCTTGCAGCGGATCCATCCTTGTCACTGATCCAGCCCAATCCAATAATGCCCATTGCCTGTGGATTTTTTGAAACATAAGCTATGACATCTGGCGTATTACCTGCTGCAAATCCCTTCTTGGGAGCAATAGCCCCACCTTTAAGTACTGAGTCACGAAGAAACTGAATGCTACTAGAGCTGACATGGTCGAATACCAAACTGAGATCCTGTTCATTCTTGAGACCCAATTCACTCCATTGGGTCACTTCTCCTGAAACTATTCCTGACAATTGGTCGGTGTTGATTCTGCTGATTGTATTGGAAGAGTGAACCACCAAAGCAAGGGCATCTTGAGCGATAGGCTTTATTTTTCCACTGGTATTTTGACTAATCAGTTCATCCGACTCATCTGAACGGAGGGTTCTGGCTACAACTGCAAGGCGGATGCTGTCTGATTCAATCAATGCCTTAATGGCCTCCTCTGCAGGCAAGTAGACCACTTTGATTTTTGCTTTATTGTGCCTGAGGGTATACACTTCCTGCATGGCTTCCATAATTGGCCGAAAACTTTCATCTGCTGCCACAATGATATTTCCCTCCGTAGCATTTTCGTAGGAAGTAGATCCATCTGCGCGTGACTTCAGGGGTGTTTTTTCTCCTGAAGTTTCATATGAATCTGGCTCAGAACTCGCGCAACCAACAAATAGGAGGGCGGTAAAAATAAACACCAGGTGTCGCATGAAGTAAGAGGAATTAATAAGCAATTAAATTTAGCAGAGAAAATGAGATGTTGCCATGCAGAAATATTGGTCACAAAAATAGGGCTTTACCTACATTTACATCCCCTAAAATCCTGAAATTAAATCAATACCGATAAATTCATCTGTGATTGTTATGGAATGGACATCAACGAGAAGACGGACTATCTATCAATATTCCATAAAGTTAAGGGAGAATTTTTCCTTTTCAGGTATCTTGCTTCAGAAGCATGGACCTATATCAGGTGAGGCGTTAGCAAATGGATTATACGGGATATCAGTAATAGGAAAACTTGGTGGCCTAACGATTTTCTTCACCCAATAAACGTAAGTGTTGAAATTATGTTCATGTTGACCAAGAGGCTTGGCAGTGGGAGCCATTCTACATTAGGTATACGTGAATCGTGAGGCCCTTGAAGACAAATCCCATAGATTTTCAGCTTTTTCGGAAGCTTAGGGAGCCAAGCTTGCCCCTGCCCAGGTTTCTAATGTCTCTATCAGCGTTCCAAATCCCCATACCCCAAATACGAGCAAGCCTGCACAAAGAATAGATACCATTAATATAAATCCCCTGTTCTGAGGTGCCTGTTCTGTTTCTTGAGGCGTTTGAAATACCATCAAGGCAGGCACCTTTAGGTAGTAAAATAGGGAGACAACCGTGTTGAGAACAGTGGCGGTCAATAGGAGGTAGGCCAATTTTTCATTCCCGGCGATCATACCTTCAAATACACTTAACAGGACATACCATTTGGCAATAAACCCTGCGGTTGGAGGCAGACCTGTAAGCGCAAGAAAACACAGGGTGAGCAACATCGCGGCTAAGGGTGCTTGTTTCGCAAGGCCATGAAATTCCCTCAGCTGATTGGTGGGCTTATTTCGCAACAACCAACCAGTCAGGAAAAAAGCACCATAGTTCATGAGCAGGTAGATGGTCACGTAAAATGCTACTGCAGCGTACCCGAGGCTAGTGCCCGCCAGGATGCCGAGGACAATGTACCCGGCCTGGGCAATGCTGGAAAAAGCCAGTAGCCGTTTGATATTCTGTTGTCCCAATGCCGCTAGGTTCCCCAGGGTCATGCTAGCCACTGCCACTCCGGCATACCACCAAATAAGTGGCCCTGAAAAAGGCAGGTAAGCATTGAGCACCAATAAGGCTACCAGTCCGGCAGCTTTGGGGCTTACCGAAAAATGCGCAGCAAGGGGAAAACTAACCGCCTGGTACACGTCAGGTGCCCAGAAGTGAAAGGGTACTAGCCCAATTTTAAACAGAATCCCGGCACTTATCAGGCCACCAATGATCAATTGGGCGGTTGCTGGGGCATTTTGCCAAGCATGTTGAAGGGAAGAATCGGTGAGGGTGAGAGACCCGCTAAGTCCGTAAAGCCAGGAAATGCCATAAATCATCAACGCAGATGAGAACGCACCAAATATCAGGTATTTCATGCTTGCTTCTCCTGAGAATGCACCCTCTTTCCGAAAAGCAGTCAGGAGGTAGGCACTTATGGAGATTAGTTCCAGGGACACAATCAACATGAGTAGGTGACGGGATTTTATCAAAAGCACCATCCCCAGTGCCATGGTCATCAAGGCAAAAATCTGCTCTGGAAGTTCACGTGCCTCATCCTTAAAAAGCGGTAGTGACAGGAGGGTAACAGCTGTCCCCAAGAGAACGAGTGCCCCAAAGTAGCTTCCCAGGGGCTCAATGATCAGCACATCGCCGAATAGGTCTTCTGTTACCCGATGGCTGCTCCACACTGAAATACCCGAGAGCAGTAAACTGCCCAACGCGATGGCCCGAAGAAGGGCGGGGCTGTTGAGCCGTCGAATCAGTGAAGCAAGTAACAACAGGATAATCCCTGCTATGATGCACATTTCCGGCAGGAAAAAAGAAATTTCCTGCCGGAGAGCTGAAATGTATTGAGTGAGTGTTTGTACCTGGACGGTATCCATTCTGGGCAAAGATACCGAAACTCCTGCATCTTTTCCAGAATGGAGGATGGGTTGCCATCAGGTCCTGCGAGTTTTTCTAGCGGATATTCAAGGCAAATTCCCCTCGAATATTTGCCCTTATGGAGGGTGCCTTTTCAAGGGTAGCTGTAAAGGAAATGCTGCCTCTGACCCCATTAGCTTCTAAATATTCGATGGATACCTCCCCATTCAAGCTGTGGAAACACGCTTTTTGATCTTGCAGAAACATAGAATTATCATTTGCCGGCCATGCACCAATGAGGTAGTTCCCCGAGCGATTGACCGGAATGTAAAATTCCAGGTGGCTGAGACTGGCTGTACTGTCAGGATCCGTTACAGACAACTTATAGCCTTGTGCCAAGGATTTCCATGACCATTTTTCCGGGTTGCGCGAAAACCAGTCTTCATCCAGCGACACATTCAATGCTGCAGGAAATCCATTTGGATCATTGTACCTGCTGGAAAAGGCAATCCGACTGGGAAAAATTTCCTGTTGCGTACCGCCCTCTCGCTCTGGGAGTGGACTCGGGGGCTCTTCCGGCTGGCATCCAACGCATAGCACCCCACAAAGTCCGATCACAATTACCTGCCACAAAAAGTTGAACTGCTTCATAATGATGATGATTTCAGTAAAGTAGCAGATACGCATGGAAACCATCGGTGTACGGAATCATTCTAGGAGCTGTACGAAAGATTTGGCAATAAAAAATCCCATCAACGATTGTTGATGGGACGGAATCTTTTGTAAGGAAATTTTATTTACTGTTTCACAATCTGACGTTGAATACGAACCTGCTGGTCAACAGAGTTAACCTTCAAGAGGTAAATGCCTGAATTTAGGCCGCTTAAGTCTAATTGCTGTACATTACCTCCTTCGATAGCTTCTGTTTGGGTTTGGATTACCTGACGGCCGGTGGCATCAAACAGGCTTACTTTGAGGGAGTAAGCTTCAGCTAAAGAAATGTTCAAGTAAATGATATCACTGGTAGGATTTGGATATGCATTCAGCAATTCTGGTCCTGAGAAAAACAGCTCCACTGCATCAGAATAATCAAACTGACCGTTGAAATCTACTTGCTTAACCCGGTAGACACTTTTGCCAATGTGAGGAAGTACATCTCTGAACTCGTAGTTTTGCTGTGTATTGGTAGTACCAGAACCTTTAAGTTCAGCAAGTGTCTCAAACATGGTTCCGTCAACTGAGCGCTCAACAACAAACTTTTGGTTGTTTACTTCTTCTGTAGTAGCCCAGGTGATGAGACCTGTATTTCCTTGCCGTGTAGCTTCTACATACAACCACTCTACTGGTAGCGAAGGAATATCGTTACGATGGTAAATAACAATCCCAGATGAAGTACCACTGAAAAAATCGAGATCACCATCACCGTCAGTATCAAGTAGTTCAACTTCTGCATTGTTTCCGGAAGTTACTCCATTCCAAGGATTGCTGGAACCGTTTCGCCTGGTATAGACAGCATTCGTTGGGGTTCCCGTATTCTCAAAATAGTCATATGTCCCATCACTAAATCCTACCACCATGTCAAAATCTGTATCTCCATCATAATCAAAAAAAGTAGGGTCTGGCCGATCATCATAAACCCTACCATTGATGGGACTAAAACTTTCTTCTGTAAATACGGGAGCAATAGAAGTTCCGGTATTTCTATAAAAGAAAAGTACACCGGTTGCTCCCCCAGCAGCTACTAAGTCCAGGTCACTATCACCATCAATATCCACAAAATCACTGCGGGCATCGTTGAGAGGAAAACCACCTAAACTTAATCTGATGTTATCAAAAGGATCATCAGTGCTTACCGTGAGAACAAAATTGGGACTGGAAGGAGTTCCCTCGTTCTTGTAGTACCTGAAACGTCCGCCCCCACCACTGGTTAATTGTGTTGATCCCTTAATACCCATAATAAGATCTAAGTCATCGTCATCGTCAAGGTCAGCGAAGGTAATATTAGCTGTGTTTCCTCCATCAAGTCCATTTACAGGATCTTCGGGAGTACCTGTACTGTCTCCAAAAATAGGATTGGATGCCGTACCGGTATTTTCAAGAAACAGAATCGTTCCATTCTCAATTCCGATAAATGCATCCGAAATTCCGTCATTGTTAAGGTCTGCGAATGCAACAGAGGCACCTGGTCCCTGAGTAGCAGTTAAAGCCACGAAGTCCAGAGGATTACCGGTTCCTGTAACCTCCACAAACGGTTGGGCAACAGCCGAGGAAAAGCAAAGTAATACTAAAAGATTACTTGTGATTTGTTTTAGTTTGATTCCCCCTAAGAAAGTAAGGTTAAAATTGTAGCTCTTTTTCATAGCAAGAAGTCTAAAAAGTGATTTATTTTAAGTTTTACAAGTAGTGTGACAATGGCTAATGAGTACATTTGCCTAGACAAATCCCTGTTTGCAAAAGGTGTGCCTATAATTCGAATGTGAAAGAATTTACTGTTAAATTTCATTTTACACTTATTTCAACCAGTTGGATATCAATTTGTTAGGATAAGTGGGTAAAAAATGGAAAGTCTTAATTCCAAAAAACTTTTTGGGCCTAATATTAAATATTTTTGTAATCGTATTGATGAAAATACATACTGGTGTTAGAAATAAACACTAATTGAATTAGATGATTATCGATTTTTTCACTTTGAATATTTGATTTATCCATATGGTTGAAATCCAGGTTGTTTCTTTCGGTAACCCCCCCTTTGAGCTTATCAGAAAAATTCGTGTAGAAGTATTTGTTGATGAGCAGCATGTTCCTCCAGATCTGGAGTTCGATGAGTTTGAAGAAACTTCGACCCATTTTTTGGCCTATTGGAAAGGTATTCCAGTAGGTACTGCCAGGTGGCGTAAGGTTCAAGAAGAAAAGTGGGGAAAATTGGAACGCTTTGCAGTTTTGGCACAATACCGGAGCAAAGGTGTTGGAAAAGAATTGGTGAAAAAGGTGTTGGAGGATATGCCTTTATCAATGTCTGCCTATTTAAATGCACAAAGAAGTGCAGAGCATTTTTATCAAAAACTTGGATTTAAAGCAGTGGGGGAAGAGTTTATGGAGGCCAATATCCCTCACATAAAAATGACCATAGAAAGATGAGGCAAAAAAAACGGGCACTCTTTACGCGCCCGTGTTCCCGTAATGTCAAAGGTGGTAGGTGATTCGAGTCAGTAGGCTCGATTCTTTTCTTTGTGCTTTTCAAGTTGATGTTTCAGCTTGGAGACACACGTATCTGTAGCAGCTTCAAATGTTGCTGCCTGATCAGAAGCCATCAAGGTATTGCCGGGTACGTTAACTTTGATCTCTACAAGCTTATTCTCCTTCCCATCTGGATTGTCAAGTTTTAGGTATACCTCTGCGTCGACAATTCTGTTGTAAAATTGCTCCAGCTTGCCAAGCTTCTTCTCGATGTAGGCCTGGAGTTTTTCAGTTGCAGTGAAATGAATAGATTGAATGGTAACTTTCATAGTTAGTCATCTTTATGTGCCCTGGGGTGGGCTTGTGCGTGAATTTCTTTCAATTGTTCTATAGAAGTATGGGTATAAACCTGTGTGGCAGCCAAACTGCTATGGCCCAACATTTCTTTAATAGCATTTAAATCAGCTCCGCGATTCAACAAATGGGTTGCAAAAGTATGTCTGAGCACGTGTGGGCTATTTTGCTTCAAAGAACTCACCCGCTTTAGGTAGCTGTTCACAATTCTGTATACCAGCTTTGGGTAG
>JBCDIQ010000022.1:0-28678 GCA_039024295.1 Bacteroidota bacterium
AAAATTTTCTCACATTTCTCTTGGTTATCCTGGCGAACAGCGTCAGTGCTCAATCGAATGTTCTATTCCTCAAATTCGTGGGGTACGACCAGCAGTCGCCTGTTTTTATGTATGTCACCAAAACGGATGCGGGGGTGAGTCCTGACCTGGTGAAGATCAGTGAAGCAGACAATCAGGTAGACCAGCTAATGGATATGTCTGATTACAAAGGGGTATTTGCCTACCAAGACGGCAAGATGGTCGCTGTCAATCAGGCAAAGAAATTGGTGGTGATCAATCAGGGTAAGAACATGGAGCTAGTGGTGGAAGCAGATCAGCAGGCCCAGAAAAACTTTGTCAGCGGGATGAACATGGCCATGAGCTTCCAAGGGGTGAGCAACCTGAGTTTTTCTCAAGACGGGCAATACATCTACATTCCTCCCAAGGATAAAGTACTGAGAAAATATGCGGTCGAGACAGGAGAACTAACGCCGACTGAGGCTTCAGGACTGGGGCTTTTTTATCCAGTAGAGGCTGGGGACTATCTCTTCTATTTGACTGTAAAGCCAACCGGGAATGGGTATGAGTTCCATAAACTAAACCTGAAAACACAGGAAAAAACCAAAACGCCTTTTGAAGTTCCGGGAGGCATGTTTCGATTGCTGATCGCGCCGGACGGAAAAACCATCCTCCTGATCCAAAATGGAAAGCCTTATGCCTACCATGTCGAAACAGAAAGGTTTCAGGAAATTGAAGTGCCTGCCATTCCAGTAGCCAGAAGAAAAGAGTTGATGTCGGATTTCGACAAGGTCTATTTTTCGACGAGTAAAAAAGAGTGGCGATACGCAACTATGGAAAACGGAAAGCCTGTCACCAAATCCCTGGATATCTCCCTGGAAAAAGAGGCTTTTGAGTTGAGCTTAGAAGCCCTCAATAATGTTTCTGTTTCCCTGGATGAGGTTACCACCGGCATGGGCAGAGTGGCGGTTTCCGGTGCTCAGAGTCGGGATTTTGAGAAGGCATTGGGACAATATGTGGAAGTAGGAAGTGGAGTCATTAATGACAACCTGAACCTGCAATCTGCGACCTACACCATCGGTGATGCGGAGGGGGACTATAGCACCAGCGCGGTCATAACGGTTTGCTGGCCAGAGGGGAACTCGGTTCCTGAAGGCACTTACCCCTTGAAATCTATGGATACCTTCTACGAAAACCCCACTCCCGAGAGATTTGTAGATGTGGCTGTACTCATCCAAGGCAACTACTACAAAATTCAGCAGGGAACTGAAGGTACAGTTGAGGTGAAAAATATCGACGGCAAGTACCATATTGACCTGACATTCAAAGCCAAAGGCCTCGGTAGCATGAATGGTGTCCAGGCTGAACAGTTACAGGCAGCGGGTGCATTTAAGTTTCGGGGTGAGTAGAGATGCTGATAAGAAACTGAACTTTTGACCACCCTTATAATAAGAACCCAATATGAGCTGGGGCCCTTTTCATTCCCTCTATCAGTGATTTATGTGAACCTCCATCAGAAAATACCAGAGATTCACAGCCTGTGGGCAGGGCATTTGCGCATCCCCCCACCAAGTAGTAGCTTTCGCAGCTATTTAATCCCCGTGCTACATGGCTGCTCCTTCTATTCCCCAGCATTTTTTCTCGGCTTCAGACCTACACGACTTTATTGTAGCGGTGTTCGCCCATTACCAAGTACCAACATCAGATGCGCAGGTTGCTGCAGATATCCTGATTCGGGCAGATTTACGGGGAATTGATTCCCACGGAATCGCAAGGCTACGGGCCTATACCCGAATGATCGAAGCGGGACGGGTAAATCCCAATCCAAATATTTCAGTGGTACGACAAACTGCGACGACTGCCACGGTAGATGGAGACAGCGGTCTTGGATTGGTGGTGGGCCCTTGGGCAAATAACCTAGTGATGGAAAAAGCCTCCGCCTACGGCTCTGGCTGGGTGAGTGTGCGCAACAGCAACCATTATGGCATTGCAGGCTATTACCCGATGGAAGCCCTCAAGCAGGACCTAATCGGCTGGTCCATGACCAATGCCACGCCTACGGTAGCCCCTCTATGGGGCTTGGATCGCATGCTGGGCACAAATCCCATTGCCATTGCATTCCCGGGAAAGGAGGAGCCTCCGATCGTCATTGATATGGCTACGAGTGCTGCACCTTTTGGTAAAATTCAAATTGCGCTTCGGAAACAAACAGACGTTCCTTCAGGCTGGATCATGGACAAAGACGGCCAGCTCACCACTCGCCCACGTGACATGATTGAAGGAGGCGCACTCATGCCATTGGGGACCACACGAGAGATGGGGGGCCACAAGGGGTATGCCCTGGCGAGCATGGTGGATATTCTCTGTGCAGTACTAAGTGGGGCAAATTGGGGCCCCTTTACGCCGCCATTCGTACTAGATCAATTGCCCCCCGATGATGCGCCGGGTAAAGGCCTGGGACACTTCTTTGGGGCCATGCAAATTGCGGGATTCATTGACCCGGATGAATTCAAGCAACAGATTGATGCCTGGATTCGAACCTTTCGAGCCAATACCCCAGCACCCGGAACTTCCGGGCCCCTCATTCCGGGGGATCCAGAGCGGAAAGCAGAGGCCGAACGGGCCCAAAATGGCGTTCCATTACTACAGCCTGTAGTAGATGATCTTTTGTATGTTGCTGAGCGCACGGGCGTGGATTTCCAGGTCCCTATGTAGGATTAATCCAACCTGAGGCTATGTATTTCGTAAGTGAGTGACTAGATTGCTGTCGTTTCTTCAGCCAGATGAAAAGAGATTTGCAACCCATCATTTAGGCACGTGAACTTATGCATGACCTGGACTTATTCTTAGCGGCTCCCGTGGCCACTTTCTTATTCATCATAACCTTGATTACCAGCATCATGGCATTCAAGGACCAGAACCTCATGGATAAGTTTATCCTCAATCCTTACGACACCTACCATTACAAAAAGTACCACACCCTGCTCACAAGTGGCCTGATTCATGGAAACACCATACACCTGGCCTTCAACATGCTGACGTTCTATTTTTTCGCTTTCTACCTGGAGGCTTACTTCCTGGGGAGTTGGCAATTCGCGGTGTTGTACATCGTCAGCCTGGTACTGAGTGATATACCTACGCTTTTCAAGCATAAAGACAGTCCTCAGTACTACAGCTTGGGAGCTTCTGGTGCCATCAGTGCAGTGGTACTAAGCATCGTGATGTGCAAGCCAGACCTAACATTGAGGCTTTTCTTTGCTATCCCTATCCCCGGATGGCTGTTCGCCTTGGCTTACATAGGGTATAGTTATTATGCCTCCCGTAACTCCCGAGATAACATTAACCATGATGCGCACCTCTGGGGAGCTTTGGCAGGAATTGTTCTCACCTTACTCCTCAAGCCGACCGTTTTGATAGGTCTTCAGCGGTTCATCGGCATGTAAAAATTGTTAGTCTACGATCAAGTCAAAGGTAGTGCTGCCCACCTTCTCCCCATTTACTTGAATTTCCAATTTGTGTAGGCCCGAATAATATTTTCGGGTGCTGATCGGCTTGAACGGTTGCTTCTTTTCGATGGAAAGCCGCTGACCTGGAGCTACCTGCTTTTGGGTCCATTTGAATACCTTGGGAGCTGACCTTCCATTTGCTTTGACAAAATAAATCAGGTAGTCGATCATCAAGGATTGCTCTTGAGTCGAGGTGCTGCACAGGTCCAAGTGTATCCCAAGGTTTTCTCCCATTTCCAAACGGGCAGGACTTACGGTAAGGTCCAGCAATTTCACCGAAGGCTTGCCAAACCCCATCAATTCTAATGCTTGTGGGTTTCCCGCTTTTAGCAGCCCCCGCATAGCGTGACGTGCAATCCATTTTGTATTCTCAGTGCCTCCTTTAAGCCATTCTTTCAAGGTGTCTATGACCAGTTGAGGATGGTCTTTGCTGATGTCATTGAGGTGATTGGCCACCGACCGGCGAACGTACAACTCGGGGTCATCCTTTAGCAAGGTGAGCAGTTCTATGCTGGGATACGGGTTTTCGATAAAGGGCTGTAGCCGTAATCCCCAGGGTAGGCGTGGGCGGGTCCCTTCGCTCACCAGCCTGCGAACATGTAGGTTCGGGTGAGTCGCCCATTCGTGCAGCTGGGCCATGACAGGTTCGGGGTACCGGAGTAAATAGGGCCGAATAGCAAACTCTGCTGAAAATCGCTGGGTAACCTCCTTCATACCCGCCAAGGACTCTTCTAGGTGATCCAGCCCATACGATTCGATGAATTGCGCATATGGCCAGACGGGCAGTCCTTTGCTTGTGAGGTCTTCATCATCCTCCATAGGAGGGCCCAGGCTTTTGAGTAAGATACCAAGCGCAGTGGGATAATCCGTCGGTAGCATGCGCCTCATAACAGCTGCAATCTGTGCCACCCGTTCTTTCAACTCTAGGGTGTCCAGTTGGTAGCTGGCAGCGGTAACAAAATCTCTCACCTCAAAGGTGGGATATACTTTGGCAAGGGAACGAGCAATTTCTTCTATGCGCTTGAGGTCGAAGAGTTCCTTTAGCGGGGTGGCCATTTGAGGTATAAGGTATTTTGTATGAAGTAAGGGCTTATGCCCTGCCCGTCCAAAATTATTCTGAATTTCCTTCAGGGCTATGAAAAAGTAGGATCAATCTCTGTGATCTCCTTTGGATGCTTCCGAATGTACCCCCGAATGATCCGCCCTACATCCGGCGTTTCAGGCTTTAGTTCAATGGCTTCCAGCATATCCTGGGTGCTGTGTGCGTACGACATATCCACATAGCCATATCCTTGATAGACCCCGTCCTTTACCCAGACTACAGACCGTTCCCCGTATTCACGACCGTCTCCCACCACCAGGAAATTTTTGTAGCCATACTTTAGGTGCTGAAAGGCAGCTTCTGCCCGTTCGTTATACGCCTCTGGGGTTTCTGCTCCCATTCCCGCTCCTTCACAACGGTACATCTGATGAAACAAACAAGTTTCCCCACATTGGCCTAGCCCGCAATATTTTAGGCAGAGCCGGTATTCATGTAAGCGATGCTCCAAAGCCGACTGGGCGTGACGTTTTTCAGGATAGGTGGCAATGGGATGGCTATGTTTACCTAGTGACCTAACCTCAAACTGAAGGTACCCCGCTCCATTTTCCCTGGAAAAAATGCCATACTTGAGCTTTGTAAATCGCTGTGCACTATTTAACGGTGGCAAAAAACGCTTGATTTCTTCATTCTCCAGCAACAAGGCCACCAGTTCACTCCCGGTTTCTACATAACTGATGTCGTAAACATGGGTTAGCATTTTCATGCCTTTCCGCGTCTTGTGGGCAGCCGAAAAATGGGATAGCACCCGTTTCCGGATATTGGTGCTCTTGCCTACATACAGCAAATCTCCTTTCTGGTTATGAAAATAGTAAACCCCGCAGGTTCCCGGCAGGTTATCTACCACTTCCTTTGGAAGGTGCCTTGGCATACGGGTGGCATCCAGTGCTGCTTTGAGGAGATCTTGGTCACTGTAATGGCCATTTTCATTGAGCAAAATCTGGAAAAGCTCCGTGGTGGCCGCTACATCGCCCCAGGCACGGTGGCTTGCCTCGTTCACAATCTCAAATTCCCTGCACAGGTTTCTCAGGCTGTAGGAAGGCAGGCCTGGAAAGATCTTTTTGGTGAGTTTAACTGTGCACAATTGCCGGCGCGTAAAATTATACCCCAGCCGCTTGAACTCCTGCTGGATGAAGCTGTAGTCAAATCGAACATTATGGGCAACAAATATGGCTCCCTCGGTGATTTCGACCAGCCGACGGGCCACTTCATAAAATGGCGGAGCTTCTGCTACCATTTCAGTGGTAATCCCTGTGATCCGGGTAATGTTGGCTGGAATGGCAACCCCAGGATTCACCAGAGAGGTAAAATGCTCAATGGGTTCTCCCTCTCGTAGCAGTTGAACGGCAACCTCCGTAATGCGATCCCTGCGGGCGTTCATGCCCGTAGTTTCCACATCAATGATCGCGTATAGGGTTTGCTTTGCCAATAGGATTGAGATTTACACCAAAAACCCAACTCTATTGGCAAAGCTACTAAATTGATCTAACTATTCCACCACAATTTTGCGAGCTGCCAGCAAGCGATCTGGCGTCCGGATTTGCAACAAATACATGCCTGCAGGTAAGGGTTCTGTAGTAAAACGAAACCTGGCCCAGCCAGATTTCCGAGTCGGGGCATTTTGAAAAGTACGCACAACTCTCCCTGAAGCATCCAATAACCGAATGTTGACGGAAACTCCCTCAGGAATTTCAAATTCTGCCTGCACCCAATTTCTCGCTGGATTGGGGTACACCTTCACGGGCATTTGCTCAATCTCAGGGGTATTTGAGGTAAAAGGCACATTGGGACGGGTAAGTTTCGCCATCCAAACGCCAGCTCGGCGGGCACCATATCCATGCGTAGAAGAAATCCATACACTCCCAGGCTCATCATACACCCGCTGGTTACCGGTGTAATCGCCCCAGCGTTCATTGCCTAGCGGAATGGCATCTATGTAATTGGTGCCTGCTTTTATTTCGATGAAGTCAGAATAGGTGCCGTCGTTGTCATAATACACAGCTGAGATTCCTGGATATTCCGTTTCAGATGAATGACTAAATACGATGATGGCTTCACGGTCAGGAGAATCTATCCCAGTATACGCAATAGCTGGATACCCAAAATCCCGGACACCGTCAGTGATCAATCCCGCTTTTACAGTGGGGGTAGAAGACACATTTTCAATCACACCGTGATAAATGGCTGAAAAACCCGTGGTGGTATCAATGCTATTGCCCACAAACTGGATATGGTCATCAAGGGTGAGTGCATGTAAAATACGCGCATCATTGGTTGCGAGGGTTCCTGTGCCAGCTCCCGGTTGCTGTGCATTGGGGGGAACGCCATAGTTATTGTCAGCATTACGAGGGGTGACCTTTAACCGTACCCCGGCAGCACCGATGGAGTCCGTTACCTCAACCAGGAAAATGGCGTTATTCTGAACGTCAAAATTGCGGTTAGACAAGAAATACTGGTTGGGGCCATAGTAGCCAAAAGCTCCTTTTACTGGGCAGAGGTTTCGAATAGGGAGACCACCGAATTGGATGCCTGACCACACCCTTGGGGTAATGGGTTGGTTGTTGTACCCATCGGCCAGTTTCATCTGCCAGATAATGGTTTCTGAAAAACCCGTTTGCCAGGGTTCATTGTACCGGATAGAATTGGTAGTAAGGAATAATTCTGTAGCATTAATTGAAACCATGGGATAATCCGACCAGGTCGTCGTGTTCATTGGGTCTCCATTGAAATCATATAAATTCCAGGTACCCGTAGCATCATTGGAAGCAGAAAAGGCCATCAACACATTTGTTCGCTCTGCACGCGCATTGTAACTCAGGCAAATTAGCACCCACCGATCGGATACCACATCGTACATGATCTTGGGATCAAATTCATCCAAAGGGATGTTTAATGGACCGAATATACTTGCCAGAGATACCTCTCGAATGGGGTTCCCAACAGTATCTGTTACCAGCATGCTAAAGTTCATGACACTTACCACCTGCCCGTCATTAGATACTGCGAGGTGATTGTCTAGCGGAATGCCTTGTGAACCTGTATTGCCAAAAAAGGACTGCTCAACCAGCGGCTCCATGCCTGTGCTGCGTCGAGCTTTTGGCTGGGGACGCCGGGGGTATTTCCGGTCAATCCCTTGCTTCACACGCTCCAGGTACGCCCGATAGCTATCTCCATTGGGATTGGGTGCTTCCAGGTACACCAGGCTGGGAAAATATTCTTGGTGAATGTTTGCCAGGTTGATTTGAGCAGCAGGCCTAACAGCAGGCATATCCTGCACATTGTAGGTCACCTCCTGTGCGTGCGTAGCATGCATCAACCCGAGGACCAATAAAAGGAAAGTATATTTTTTCATGAACAACAAAATTTGAGCAAATAACCAGCAAATGAGGCGTTGCGAAAGGAACAATCAATCTGACATGCTGTCAAGTGATCACCTCAATCCGATAACTTCCTTTAAAGATATTCGATCTTCGACTTTTTTGGCAGCAAATGCAGATTTTTTTTGGTTCGGATAACCATATACACGGCTATGAGTTTACTTAGGTGTGCCACACTGCCAACTTGTCTGACAGATTTTCCTAAACCCTTACGTCCAATGCAAGAATGTCAGGAAATGACGCAATGGCATATTTTTCGACTGTGTGACCGCATAAAATTCCACGTTTAGCAAACTTTAATAAACACCATACGACTATGTCAGTATCAATCAAACCACTTGCAGATCGCGTTTTGATCGAACCTGCAGCAGCGGAAGAAAAAACTGCTTCAGGCATCATCATTCCCGACACGGCAAAAGAAAAGCCTCAGAAGGGCAAAGTAGTTGCCGTAGGTCCCGGTAAAAAAGATGAGCCGGTTACCGTAAAAGTAGGTGACGATGTGTTGTACGGCAAATACGCCGGAACTGAGATCGCTCTCGAAGGCAGTGATTACCTGATCATGCGGGAGTCTGACATCCTGGCTATCGTGTAACCATTTCCCTCACCATTTGCCAGATTTTTTCATTCACATTTCTTTCCTAAATCGAAACAAAAATTATGTCTAAGCAAATAGAATTTAACGTAGACGCTAGAGATCGCCTAAAGCGCGGTGTTGATGCTTTGGCCAACGCCGTAAAAGTGACCCTTGGCCCTAAAGGTCGCAATGTCGTATTGGACAAAAAGTTTGGAGCCCCTAATATTACCAAGGATGGGGTGACTGTTGCCAAGGAAATCGAACTAAAGGATCCCGTTGAAAACATGGGTGCCCAGATGGTGAAAGAAGTTGCTTCCAAAACTGCTGACATCGCAGGTGACGGAACCACTACTGCAACCGTTTTTGCTCAAGCAATGGTACGCGAAGGCCTGAAAAACGTAGCTGCCGGTGCTAACCCCATGGAGTTGAAAAAAGGCATTGACGAGGCTACAAAAGTAGTTGTGAGTGAGCTGAAGAAGATGTCAAAGACCATTGGAGATTCTAAAGAGATCGCTCAGGTTGCCACCATTTCTTCCAACAATGATGAAGAAATCGGAACATTCATCGCCGATGCAATGGAAAAAGTAGGTAAAGACGGGGTAATCACTGTTGAAGAAGCAAAAGGTCTTGACACTTACCTGGAAGTAGTTGAAGGGATGCAGTTTGACCGCGGATACCTCTCTCCATACTTCGTAACTGACCCTGACAACATGGAAGTTGAGCTGGAAAGCCCTTACATCCTGTTGTTCGACAAGAAAATCTCCCAGATGAAGGACCTGCTGCCAGTATTGGAGCAGACGGTACAAACTGGTCGTCCGCTGTTGATCATCGCTGAAGACATCGAAGGAGAAGCACTTGCTACCTTGGTAGTAAACAAAATCCGCGGTGCCCTGAAAGTAGCTGCTGTAAAAGCTCCTGGGTTCGGTGACCGTCGTAAGGCCATGTTGGAAGACATCGCTGTATTGACTGGTGGAACTGTCATCTCAGAAGAGCGTGGTTACAAGCTCGAGAGCACTACCCTTGACATGCTGGGTTCTGCCAAGAAAGTAACCATCGACAAGGATAACACCACGGTAGTAGAAGGATTTGGTGAAGAAGGGCTGATCAAAGCTCGTATCAACCAGATCAAAGCTCAGATTGAAAACTCTACTTCTGATTACGACCGCGAAAAACTCCAGGAGCGTCTGGCGAAACTCGCTGGCGGGGTAGCTGTGCTTTACGTAGGTGCTGCTACTGAAGTAGAAATGAAAGAGAAGAAAGACCGTGTGGATGATGCCCTTCACGCAACCAAAGCTGCGGTAGAAGAAGGAATCGTTCCTGGTGGTGGTGTAGCCGTTGTACGTGCGATCGCGTCTCTGGAGCCAGGTCGTGGTGGTATCAATGACAACCTCCTCAAAGGAGACACTGGCATTGGTGTTGCCATAGTACGCCGTGCATTGGAAGAGCCGCTTCGTCAGATCGTGGAGAACGCAGGACTTGAGTCAGGTGTAATCCTCAACGAAGTACGCAACAACGAAGCGGTTGACTACGGTTTCAACGCCCGTAATGAGACCTACGAGAACTTCTTCAGCACCGGTATCATTGACCCAACCAAGGTTACCCGTAGTGCACTGGAAAATGCTGCTTCTATCGCCAGCTTGTTGCTCACCACTGAGTGCGTGATCACCGACGATCCTGAGCCAGAAGCACCTGAAGCTCACGCTCACCCAGGAATGGGCGGCATGGGCGGAATGATGTAAGAATAGCTATTAGGTGTTAGGTGAGAGGCGTTAGGATTTTTCTACGGCTATCACTTATACCGAATGCAATCAAGCTAGAACAAAAAGGTCGCCTGATACAGGTGGCCTTTTTTATTTTCAGATACCAGGTGTAAAAAATAACACTCCCCCGAATTTTGGGAAGCGGCTTTTCCAAATTATATTCCCAGAAGTGAGCACCTAACTTCTAACCAACAATACGTGAGCAACCAAGCAACTTCGAACAAGATTGACATGGAGTTTAACCTCAACGAGGACCACAACCGCGAGCTGCTGCGCAAATTGAACGGCAAACTGGCAGAAGTGGCCCAGGGTGGAGGGGAAAAGTCCATTGCACGGCATAAAAAGAAAGGGAAAATGCTGGCCCGGGAGCGGATCGACTACCTGCTGGACGACAAGCATGCGTTCATTGAAATCGGTGCATTGGCCGCCGATGGCATGTACCAGGAAGAAGGGGGCGCACCCTCTGCAGGGGTGGTGACCGGCATCGGTCGGGTATCTGATCGCCTGTGTATGATTGTGGCGAACGATGCCACCGTAAAGGCTGGCGCATGGTTTCCCATGACTGGGAAGAAAAACCTACGGGCCCAGGAAATTGCCATGGAAAACCACCTGCCCATCATCTATTTGGTAGATAGCGCAGGGGTGTATTTGCCCATGCAGGCAGATATCTTTCCAGACAAAGAACATTTCGGACGAATTTTTCGGAACAATGCCGTCATGAGTGCCAAAGGCATTCCTCAGTTGGCGGCCATCATGGGGCCTTGTGTCGCAGGCGGTGCCTACCTGCCCATCATGAGTGATGAGGCCCTGATCGTAGAGGGGACCGGTTCGGTATTTTTGGCAGGTCCTTACCTGGTGCGCTCAGCCATTGGAGAAGATGTGGGGGCAGAAGAACTGGGAGGTGCAGAAATGCATTCCTCCATTTCAGGTGTGACCGATTACCAGATGAAAGATGACATCGAATGCCTGGACAAAATCAAATCCCTGGTGAGCAAACTTGGGCATGCTCCCAAGGCTGGCTTTGACCGAGTTAAACCGGTCAACCCCAAACGTTCCCCCAAAGACGTGATGGGCATTCTTCCCGCAGACCGGGCCAAGCCCTATGACATGATGGCGTTGCTGGAATGTGTCGTAGACAAGGGATCCATGGATGTGTATAAAGAAAACTACGGTCAGAGCATTGTGACCGCTTATGCTCGGATT
This sequence comes from Bacteroidota bacterium, assembly GCA_039024295.1. Taxonomy (GTDB): domain Bacteria; phylum Bacteroidota; class Bacteroidia; order J057; family J057; genus JBCDIQ01. Next base: position 11,517 of record JBCDIQ010000022.1, read on the forward strand.
GATGGCTGGGCAGTAGGCATTGTGGCCAACCAGCGGAAAGTCATTCGCTCGGCCAAGGGGGAAATGCAATTTGGGGGGGTAATTTACTCGGATTCTGCTGATAAAGCTGCAAGGTTTATCATGAACTGTAACCAAAAGCGGATTCCGTTGGTCTTTTTACAAGACGTGACAGGTTTCATGGTCGGCTCCCGTTCAGAACAAGGCGGTATCATCAAAGATGGGGCGAAAATGGTGAACGCGGTAGCGAACTCAGTGGTGCCCAAGTTTACCATTATCGTGGGGAATTCCTTTGGCGCAGGCAACTATGCCATGTGTGGCAAGGCTTATGACCCCAGAATGATTTTCGCTTGGCCTTCAGCCCAGGTGGCCGTAATGGGGGGCAATGTAGCTGCCAAAACCTTGCTACAGATTCAAGTGTCAGCCTTGAAAAAGCAGGGAAAAGAGATTGACCCGGAAAAGAAAAAGGCGTTGCTTGACGAAATTTCCCAACGGTACGAGCGGCAAATGTCACCATATTATGCGGCTGCTCGTTTATGGGTAGATGGGTTGATTGATCCGTCAGAAACCAGAACATATATTTCAACCGGAATAGAAGTGGCAAACGGAAATTCAGAGATGTCGCGCTTCAATCCCGGCGTTATACAGACGTAATGGAAAGCACAAAATTTAACGCACTGGTCAGGCTATTGGAAGATGAGGATCCGGAGGTGGCACTTCAGGTAGAACAGGAATTGATTTCACAAGGGCTGGAGTTAATTGCCCGCCTGGAGGAGGCCTGGGAGAATACTGAGGATAAACGAATTCAAAAGCGGTTACTGGACATCATGCAGATGATTCAGCGCAAAGACACCATAGATGATCTGAAGGAATGGCGCCTCAAAGGAGGTGCCGACCTCCTTGAGGGCTGGTACCTCGTAACCCGTTTCCAGTATCCCAACCTGGACCTGACCCCATTTCGAAATAAGATCAATCGGATCACACATCGGACTTGGCTCATGATGCGCTCAGACATGGGCACTGCAGAGCGACTCATGGCCCTCAATCGGATGTTGTTCACAAAAGAGCGCTTCAAGGCCAACCAGCGGAGCATGCACAACCCCAACGATTATTTCCTGCATACTTTTATGGAGAAGCGACAGGGCACTCCACTTTCTTTAGGGTTTCTGTACCTCCTGGTGGCGCAAGAACTGGACCTTCCCGTTGGGGGAGTGGTAGTACCCGGGTATTTTGTGGCCATTGCCCAGGACGGAAAAAGTGAATTTTACATCGACGTATTTAACCGGGGGGCATTCTTCGTACGAAAAGATTTGACCAGATTCCTGACCGATATGTCTTTGGAAGATAATCCCAAATACTATCAACCCAAGTCAAAAATCTTTCTGGTACTGGAGCTGGTCAAATCACTGGTTCAAGCTTATCGCGTGCGGGAAGACGAAGAAACCGCAGAGGCGTTTGAAATGCTGCTTCGGCAGATCAGTTTGGAGGATTAGGGGAAGGTTTCAATATATGTTAGGGTCAGTAATCCAAGGGCTTCGATCAGGATAATCTGGTTCGACCACACGATAAACAGTGTGTTTTAGGTTAAAGTGTTTCAAGGAAATCTTACGAAAGATTCGTTTCATTTCCCTTTTACACCTCCTGAGGTACTTCCAATCCTCTAAAAACCAAGATAGCCCATCTTCAAGTTTCGGTTTGACATGGTCATGCACTTCAAAGGCGCTAAGTTTTCCATTTAAATCATACCGCAAACCAAACTTATAGCAGCAATCACATTTATTTGTGTCAACATCGTATTTGGCCAATTCTGTTTGTAAATAACTATCAACTGTATCCTTTATAAACTCCAGGTATTCTCTTCGAGGTCGATCCTCTTCCCACCATTTACGTTCCTCCTCCGTAAAACGATAAATATGCATATAACCGGTCCGAGAGTACGTCTTCCCCAGAGGCAATGATTGGATAAACTCCCTACTGTATCTATTGCTGAAATCAAGCTTTTGCTCAAAAAGGGAATCCATGTGGATTACCAGTGATTTGTAAGGCACTGAATCCGGCTGACCTCTGGGACAAATGAATTCAAACATCTGGTACTGATCATCCAGTTTCATCTGGAACATAATGCCTTCACAATGAAAAAACCTTCTTGACCAATTGTTGTTAACCGAGTCCTCTGACATGGAGACAAAGCCTGATTGCATGATGGTTCTCCCTAATTCATTGGCATCCACTGAATCCATAGGAGATTTTTTAAAATAGACCCTAACAGGTCCACTGGATCCCCCTTCCTTTGATTTTACATAGACGTACTCCATGATGGACTGGGTTAATATGCCTTGAAAAGAAATACCGTCTGAACTAAACAAATCCACCGTCTGTCCAAAGCCTCCAGTGGTCGATCTTCTGATGTGAATCTTGTGAGGGGAATTTCTGACTACTTCCAGTCCTAAATAGATGCTGTCTCGCTGGGCCAAGGTAGAATTGAGATAGGTGTAGGCCGTATCAAATTGGGTAACCATCAGGCTATCCATTTGCGCAAGCCCATGGGAAACAAGAAACATCAGTATGGTTAAGGAGAGCCATTTCATGTTACAAAGTCCTATACGTAAAAAATGTGCATCCTGCTGGGGAGGATGCACATTTTTTCAACTCATGAATCTGGCGATTCAGCTATTTGTTACCGTACTATGGGATCAGGGTAAATGTCACGCGACGATTCAAATAATGAGCTGCATCTTCCGTTGGATATGGCTTTTTGTTTACCAATGGGAGCAAAGGCTCGCTCTCTCCTGCTACTCGCTTTTGGAGTTGACTTTGATCTACATCAAAATACCGAACAAGTGCGGCGATGGTGGCATCTGCCCGGCGCTCCGCTAGGCGCGTGTTGTAAGGCTCAGTACCCCTTACATCTGTATGACCGCTCACCTCTACGCTCTGGTCCGGGTTCTCCGCCAGGTAGTTGGCTACCTTCAGCAATTCAGGGTAGAATGTACGCTTCAGCTTCGCACTGTTGTAATCAAAATACACCGAAAGCGGAAAGGTGCTAATCGGCAGGGTTGAAGGAAGCTCATACCGGATGGCTTCCAAATTCCGATCGGTTTGATCAGAGAGATTGGTAATGCGCTCGTTAAGCTTGCTTACCTCCCCTGTAATCAGGGTAAGGAGACGTGCCTCAGAAGTATCTGCAACCCCGAGCGTGGTTACTTTCTGGCCTCTGGGAGTTTCATTGTCTTGGTCCACAATGTCCAACACTCCGTCTCCATCTGTGTCTTTGGATACCTTGTTCACACGGGCACGCATCTGCTGAATTTCCTGATATGGCTGCTTAAGTGGGTTTTGCCACCAGCGTGACTCTTCCCCTTTTCCGATTTTGAAGCTTAGCCCTACAGATGGATGGTGCAGGATATCATTGGTGGTGGTAGCCAAATTGTTCAGGGAGAAACTTTCGCCATCGAGGAAATAGGTATTGTGCCAGGATACCCGATACTCCAGGTTGAGGTCTATCCGGCGAGAAAGTCGGAAACTTACCCCTCCCCCGATCACTACAGTTGGACTGATAGAAGCACTATCAAACAGGCTACCATCCAGTGGATCATCCGCAAAGTTAGTCTCATAATCTCGGTCTAATAAATCCCTCAAAGCATCGAGTGTCGCACCACGATCGTCAGAGGTGGTTGGAGCATCAAAAGAAGTGTAGTCATACACATCCCCACCCTCATTTAATAAGTCCTGCTGAACTTGATACACGATAGCCCCTCCACCAACAAAGCCATACAGGAGCATTTTTACCTGGCTTTTGGCAAAATGTATATTGTTGCTCGAAGCAACCAATTGTATGCTGTGATCAGAATAGAGCGTCCGATGATTCCGGTAAAAAGGTGCATTATTCACCTCGGCCGGCCGCCAATCAAGGCCTCGGGCAATGCCTGCCAACCCTTGATACCTCAGCGAAAACGTATGTCCCAGTGACTTGCGAACGGTAAGGCCTAGGCCGTACCCCAATTCTGGACGAATCTCTCCCTGAATAAAAGGGGTGCTCCCCTGAATACCCACCGCCCAATTGTCGGAACGGCGAGGGGGAAAGGTAACAGAGCCGGGTGCCTGGAAAGCTTCTCCGGGTTCGTACACATTGACCTGGGTAACTTTTCGAAGGCTGTCATCTTGCCCGTAAGTCAAAGGACAAGTAAGGAAAAAGGACAGCAACAGAACAAAAGATAGGTGGAGGTATTTCATGTAGGAAGGTATGTTAGGATAGGCGTAGGAATCGAATCAGCAAAAAGTTTGCCGAAAGGAAATCAATTAAACTGGATTTTCCAGCAACTGACATGGCAATTTTTGTCTCATAGGCTGCTAAAATATAGGTTTATTCCTCATTATGAAAGGATAATTAGCGCAATGCCCGAAGTTGAGTAATTAACCAATTCAGATTTGATACCTCACGGCTCTCCAAAACCTAGGCATCCAACTAATCTATTTTTGTTTGAAATTCTTCAACGGAAAGAATTGGTTTTTTTGCTCTCAGGTAAACAGCCTTTTTTGCGAACTTCAACAAATTCTCATGAATTCGAAGCTGATAAGCAGAAACGGTCTTATTGCGTTTAAGGAACATACGAACTGCCTTTATAAGGTACAGTAAGCCATCATCATCTTCTAGCTCGAAGTATACCTTTAATTGGATACATTTTGCCCCTAGGTGGTAGTACACATCCGTAAAGTCAACCTTTTGCAAGAGCTTAAGTGCGTCTCGATACAATTGCTGCTCATAGTAATAAGCTGCCAGGTTATAGTCATATGCATTTTGTCGAATATCGGGATGCATACGGTTGCGGTACTTTTCTAAGAAATCCTTTACCCAGTCAAATTCCTTAAGCCTAAGCCCTATTGTTACGATGTTTTTTAAGTATTCGTGAGGGATATACCCGTTCCTTTCCAGTAGATTTGTTACCAATAGCTCTTTATACAATTCAAATAGAGTTTCTAAGTATTTAGAAGAGCCTTGGTTAATCTGGCGAACACAATAGTTGGTAGCAAATGCATACATGGAATAGGCTTCTTCAGGAGAAAAGACACTTCTGTACTGCTTAAGTAAAGTGAGCAATCGGTTAAAAAAGGGCTCATGGCCTTCTTCGGATAGCATTAAAAAAATACAGTGGTACAATTTGACCACAGGATAGGATATCAATGCTTCTGGTGGTGTAGCAAGAAACTTTCTGAGCCCTTCAGACAATTCTTGGGTGCTCTCTCGCTTAAGGACAATTTTACGATTGAGTAATTCACAGCTATATTTCAACCGGGCGGATAAATAGAAAACATCCAGGTAGTGGCTGGCTTCCTGGAGTTGCTCCTCGAAGTTACGCCTGCTCATTTTCCCTCCCCATATGTCCTCTCCGCTCATGAGGAGATAAGAGTCTAAGAAATATTGGGTATCCTGAGCTTGGTGAACCTCCTGCCACTTCCTGACACGCTTAAATACTCGATTGAGATGGGCAGTTTCTCCTTTTTTAGCAAGTCTTTTGAGCAGGCTTTGCTCTTGGCCAAAGGAATCCTCCTGGTACTGTTCCATAGAGAAAAACTGTTCCAGCAACTTGACAAGCATCGAGAAATGGTCATGAAGCTGTTGAGTACTAACCGCTGACTCACCGAGAAACAGGGTTTTTAGGAGCACATCACGGGTTAAAAAATGATCAGAAAAAGTTGGATGCCCTTGTGCCAGGTACTTAATCAACCGAACCAGTCGCTCGTTACGATTGAAGTAGGGAGACTCCACAAATGCAACAAAACGCTTGATTTCCCCAGGGTTAAGCAGTTTGAGTAATTTAATTATGCGCGAATTTTGCATGAAGAAAACCCAATGAATTCCAGAATAAATTTAATTAAAAATACATAAACAACTGATAGACAACGCCCAAATAAAAAACCATACTTCGTCATATATCCAGAACCCGTTAATTTAGTTCTTTATGTTCACAAACAAAATATCCACTTTGTTTCTTGATTAGAAAACACAACACTATCACAGCCTAGCGAAAAACTGTTATGCGTCTTCAAAAAGTTTCACATGCCTTAAAGGTTCTTACCATCTTGATGCTGATTGGCACAGGAAGCGGCCTTTTTGCTAAATCGCTGGATAAGTTCCGGATTGATGAAACGCAGAATAATTTTTCTGTTGTATTCCCTGAAGACACCATATATGCATGTACAGGCACGGTGATGAACATATCACCAGATGTAACTGGCGGTGCTGCTCCCTATACGTTTTTATGGAGCACCGGAGAGCAATTGGATTCAATCTCCATTCTACATATTTCTGCAGGTAGCTTTACTTATACGGTATCTGTTACTGATGCTTTCTCGCAGACTGATACGGCTACTGTGCTTGTCATGGCGATGGCAGAATGCATTTGGCCAGGTGATGCAAATGGAGACGGCCGCGCAAATGTGATTGACTTATTGACCTTGGGGCAAACTTTCGGAAATAAGGGGCCAAAAAGGCCTAATGCGCATACCAATTGGATTGGGCAGCCAGGCCCAAGCTGGGGTCACCATACAAAAGAAGGGGTTGAATATGTTCATTCAGATTCTGACGGTGATGGGGTGATTGGTATTGGGGATATGCTGGCCATTGATAAAAACTATGTTCCAGCACCCCTTCGCCAGGATACATTTATAGGAAGTGGTGCACCATTTTCAGTTCAGTTTCCTAATGGGAATGCAAATACAGGCGATACAATTAGTGCACAGATTAATTTAGGTACTGCTACCGTTCCAGCAGACAGCATTTATGGGATAGCATTTAGCTTGATGTATGATCCCAATTTGGTCAGCTCAGGATCTTTGGTTGTGAACTTTGATAGTTCATGGCTCGGAATCGAAGGACAGAATATGTATGGGATGTTCAAAGACTTTCCTGGCCAAGGAAGGGTTGATGTGAGTCTCACCCGGATAGATCAGCGAATGGTTAAAGGATATGGTGGGGTAGGAAATATTATAATTGTTATTGATGATCTTTCAGGAAAACGGGAAGGCGTGTTAGCATTTGCGTTCTCCCTTGCAAACGTAAGCCTTATTCAATCCAATGGAACGAAAGTGCCTGTATCGCCAAAGGTTTCTGAGATAGATGTTGAAATAGAAGGCACGAATTCTGAAACACTTTTACCGGTTTTGGGGTTAAACATGTATCCTAATCCGGCACAAGATAAAATTTATGTTACCTCCTCTCCTTCACGCTTAAACCAGCTTAATCTATATGATATAAGTGGTAGAAAAGTTAGAGAATGGCAAGGAGAAGGCAGAAACATAAAAATGTTGGATGTTGGCACGCTTGAAAATGGATGGTACACCTTAGAGGTATGGTCTGGTCCCAGGCGTTCCATAAAAAAATTACAGATTTCCAGGTAGGTTGTGTGTTTTTCTTTTGCAGTCGTCTCCGCTGAGGGGATGGCTGCACCCCTTCCGGGGGTTGTTCTTTGCCTGGAATCCTAAGGTATAGTCTGCAACAAAGTACCATTTTTCAGTAGCTGGTTTTCCAATTGAAAACCAAGCCTGGAGTTTTTATGAGTTCTTTTTACCCATATAAATTATTACAACCAACGTATTTTTCAACCAATTACCTGTATTAAATATTCGAAACACTATGAAGAAGTTTGTCAATCTAATCGTAGCAGGTCTGATGAGCATGATGTTCGTTCAGAATGTGTCTGCTCAGATGCTCGCTAACGTTCAAATTATTCACAACTCTCCAGATGTAACCCTTGACACAGTGGATGTCTACATAGCGGGGATGCTCACCTTTGATGATCTTGCGTTCCGTGAGGCCAGAGAATTTAGCATGGTACCTGCCGGAGTTCCTGTACCCGTAGGGTTTGCTCCAAAGACCAGTACCTCTATCGCTGATGTGATTGAGTCAACTACTTTGCCTGCACTTACCGCTGGCCAAGAATACATCCTTGTTGCACAGGGCGTACGTGACCCATCATTGTATAACACCCCAAATGCAGACATCGATTTTAAGGTAGAAATCCTTAATCCCGCTCAATCGACTGGTTCCTCTATGATGGCAGTAGATGTAGCAGTACTTCACGGTAGCCCAGATGCGCCTGCTGTAGATGTGTTTGCTGGAAATATTGGTACCGGTGATGCTTTACTGAACGACGTTCCCTATGGTGCTTGGACACAAGGGTATTTATCCCTCGATCCTGCAGAATATATCTTGCAGGTAGCTGGTGGTTCTCCAATGGACAGTACAACAGCACTAGCTTCATTCCATAGAGACCTTAGTGGTGATGGAGGAGCAGCTGTATTGGTTTTTGCATCTGGATTCCTTGATCCTTCTATGCAGCCAGCTGGTGCAGAAGGATTCGGACTTTGGGTAGCTTTTGCTGACGGTAAAACTGAACCGTTAACCGCTATTGGTCAGTCTGATGTACAGGTGATTCACAACTGTGCTGATCCAGCTGCAGCAGTTGTTGACATTTATGTTGATGTAGTGAATGACACCATATTGCTTCCTGATGTTGCTTTCCGTAAAGCAGTTGGTTTCACACAGCTTCCAGCGGGATATGAATTGGAAATCACCATTGCTCCAGGTACGAGTACGGGTATTGGAGATGGCCTTGTAACCATTCCTGTAACCCTGATGGATGGTGAAAACTACTATGCAATTGCTAGTGGTGCAGGTGGTAGCATCCTGGGAACCTCTGGCTTCACCGCCAACCCAGACATGGAAAACATTGATTTTTCTTTAGAGCTAGAGGCAGGTGCCCGTACCACTGCTGCAGACCCTGCTAATGTTGACCTAGGCGTATGGCACGGTGCTACCGATGCCCCTACCGTTGATGTATTGGCAAACGAAAATGCCATGATGCCAATCGTGGATGACATCAAATACAATGAATTCCAGGGTTACCTTGAACTAGCCCCCAACAACTATCGTTTGAATATTACTCCTGGCAACAATAATAGTAACATCTTAGCTACCTATGCAGCTGATGTTACCATGCTTGCAGGTCGCGCCGGGATTATCCTGGCTTCAGGTTTCTTTACCAACCTTTCTGACCCAATGGCAAACAATGGTGGCGAAGCTTTCGGACTGTTGTTAATCCTCGACAATGGAGACGATATATTTTTACCAACCACTACTGTTTCAATAGATGACCAGATCGAGACTCGCGGTGGACTGTACGGTGTATATCCAAACCCTGTCCAGGATCAGGCTACCTTTGCTTACCGTTTGGCTCGCAACGAAGCCGTAACACTAGAAGTACGTGACTTGTCTGGTCGCACCATCCTCGCTCGTAATTTAGGTGAGCAGGTAATGGGAGATCATACCTTCACCACTGACGTTTCAGAGCTTGCTGGTGGCGTATATTCTTTCGTACTGCGTACCCCTAGTGTACAGAGCGTACGGAAAATCGTAGTGACCAAGTAATTGGCACCAAAGTTGTTACCTTTCACAGTATGAAAGGTTTAGGGTAACAAAATCTTTGACTTTTTCGTAAGAACAAAGTATTTAATTCCCGAATCTCATAGTTTTGTGTGATTTGATTAAATAGAGCTGTTTAGTTAGGACGAAGCCCATCCATTTCAGGATGGGCTTTCTTATTTTTGTCAGTATGCGATACTTACTATTCATCGGACTTTCCATTCTCGTCGCTTGTAAGTCACAACCAAGCACTAAAGAAAGGTTAATTGATGCAGCCATAACACCTGATTCTATTCAGGAAGTTTTCCAAGAACCTGCATTTTCACCGGCTGATACCATTTTCAAAGATGTATTCAAACCTTTAGATGGTAACTGGAGCGGCATATTCAACATACTCAAGCCTGTATCTCTGCCATTCCAAGAGGGGTTAAGACCTAAAATTTTAACTGACAGCTTTTGGAACACCCTCCAATTAGAAGAAACCTCCCGGATATCTGTAAATCAAAAATACGTATCAACCAGCCCCTATTTCCAGAAGGTTTACATCACGGATACCTATTCATCCAAAGATAATAATGACAGGAAAGAATCGAGTACAGGGGTTAACAAAGTAGAAAATGGCCAACTGCTGTGCATTGTCAACAAACCGAACGAACAGGTGATCCACCACGGGAGTACAGATGGGCCAAATACCATTATTTGGCAAAGAAGCATCCCCAAGCCCTTGAAAATTGAGTACTTCTATGAAACGGTTCAAGAAAATACTTACACCATCCGTGGGTGGGGATACTACGGAGACGCTGATACTACCCTGAGCCCTCCGACCTGGTTTGAAGGAGTTTACCGTCGAAGTTCCCGCCCCTGACTTCATGTAAGTAAATGTGGATAAAATCAAGATTTTTTTTGATTGATCTTTAATAGTAGTATATTTCGGTACCCTGTATATCCGACGTTTTTCCTTTGCTCGTGTTAATCATACCGATTAGCTGTTTTTTACTCCAAGCCCATGAAATTCACCTCTCATCTCAAGGTGAGCATCCTGCTGTTTACCCTTTTACCACTTTCTTTGACCCTATCTGCGCGGTGCCTTTCTGGTGACTGTGATGAAGGTTTTGGTGTTTTCCAATACGAAAATGGCGACCTCTATCGCGGTAGTTGGCAGCAAGGCCAGCGCCATGGATATGGTGTTTACCTTCAGGAAAACCAGGACATTTATTCTGGGAACTGGGCAATGGGGAAGCGCCACGGTTTTGGCAGGTATGCCTACAGCAATGGAGATCTGTACATGGGCCAGTGGGAGAACAATAAGATGCATGGCACCGGGTACTACGTTTATCAAAACGGAGATATTTACGAGGGAGAGTTTAACCATGGCCGCATTTCTGGATATGGCATGATGCAATTTGGGGAGGAAAGCATTTACGTTGGACAATGGCAAAATGACCAATTCAATGGCTTGGGAACCCTGACCTACCAGAATGGTACCCAAATCAAAGGAGAATGGGTACTAGGCCAACCTAGTGGCCGCGTCCAGTACCAGTATGCGAATGGAAGTAAATACGAAGGGTATTACCTCGACGGAAAACGACACGGAACCGGTATCCTTACCCTCCCGGACGGCCGCCAGATCATCGGAACTTGGCACGAAGGCAAACAGTATGCTCAGCCACAACCAGAGCATAAGGAAGCATTTACCTATCACTACGGTAGCAACCGGGCTTAGTCTAAGTTTTACCTCAATACATCAGGGAATTGTCTAATGCTGCATATTCAGCATGATCTCCCATTGATCAATCGGAATGATTTTATCTAGTGCTATAGAGAAACTTCCTCCGGGGGCATAATCAATTTCTGTCCTGATCAGCCCAATCCCTTCTCCGTAAAAGCTTTTCTTATCGATCAAGCGCTCTTCAATGGGCAGTTCGTCAGGCGAATAAGGCAGGTTGTACCGATGTACCTTCACCAGTTCCGTGAATCGGGTGCAATGAACCTCACGTCCCATCACTTGCTGAAAGTGAAATTCCCTGTCATAATAGCGGTTAACCATGTGGCGTACCACCTGATTGGGGGTTTCTGGGGGAGTATAGGAAAATACCAGTGAGGTCCGCTGTGCGGGCTGTACATGCCAGAAAAAAAGCTGACTTGAAATCACATTGGCCGTTAACTGATACACAGAGGCCTGGTTCACACTTCGGTGGTAAATATTGTATTTCTGCAGGCGTACCCCAGATTGGTCAACGAACTTTTCACTGTGCTCAGTCAGGTACAAATCAAAATCATACAAACGCGAACGCAGGAGGTATCCTCGATCAACTTTCCAGGACTTAAGTTCTACATAAAAGTGCCGTCGAGACTTTTCGTTAAAATAACGATACACCACTCCCTCTTCCAGTTTTTCCACTGGGAAGTAATACTTTTTTATAAAATCCTTACACGAAACTGGTTCAGGTCCAATGGACATCCATAAGCAAAAACTCTGTACCAGCAACACAAACAATCTCATAGAGCAAGAGCGTTATTTGCACAATGGGCAGGTTGACCCACAACAGGTTAACATGTGCTTTCTTCATCTAATTTCAAAGATAGTGAGTTTCTAAAAGGGATTTAGATAAAGATGCAATGATTTCCTTACGTTTCAGAAAGACGGATTTCTGGGTTTCTTATCAAAATAACTTAACAAATCCGGCCTAACTCAATGCTTTGAATACGAAGTAAGCCAAAATTAAGGCTCCTCCAATCCATAAACCAAACCTCATGGGAACTTTCTCTGAAGTATTTGGGGGAGGACTGTCCGAGGTCGGAGGCGAAATTCCTAATTGCTCCATAACAGAATGAACATGTTCATGCGTACTAGAAAATGCGGGTACTTTTAACGCTTGTCCCAATACCCAACTTGCCAACCTGATTCGTCCTGATGCTTGTACCAGGGTGATGGCCAAGGATTCTAAGTGTCGAACATACCCATCCGTCAACGCCAAAAATTCTTTTGGTAATTCAGCCAAACAGGAAATAAGGAGTTCATCTGCCACGTCCTGGATCTTTGCATTCGGCTCATTTCCCCCTTTTATAGATGCCCTGACCGATGCGACTTCTTCCTGCTGCAACAACAGCCATTTCCTTGAGGGTAACCAAAGATCGTTGCGCTCTGCCTGGGAGAACTCCGACACGGTGTACACGACCTTTTTCACACCTTCAGGATCGCCTTCAATCAATGAATTTACCAAACATTTACTAAGCTGTTGATGCAGAACAGGTTTGAAGAATGCATAAGACCCAATAGAAATAATTACTTGAGCGTCCAGCCCTGACAACGCATCTGCATCACCCTTAATCAAAAAGTTCCGGATATTGGAATGAGTAGCCAGTTCTTCATAAGCACTAATAACTTCAGGGTCCCCCAAGTGCTCATACAACTGCATCACCTGATCTCGGGAGATGCGCTTCCCTCCTCTCATGGTGGTTCCCGTTTCTTCGAGCTTCATTTCAGCCATAAGGGCCTGATAAGCCTTTCGCAGGGCAGCAGGATCAATTTTTCTTACCGGAAGATCAAAAATGTCAAATGGGTCAAGGTATGAGGTATCCATGGGCAATGAATGTACCTGCACATACGAAATACAGCCCAACACGTTCATACATATGGTACCCAATCCCTTATGGGTTCTAGCGCAGTTTTTAAATCAAAAAAACAATATGTGGCATGGTAATTGAAATGTACACATTGTAGTATTTCCAAGTATTTGAAATTAAGTGTTCATCCCACAACTATTGAAAGGCAATATTTTGGGGGGTTATCAAGTGGTGAATATGGCCGCCTACCAGGGCGGCCTTTTTAGTTTTGGCTAAAATGGTTGGGGGATTAACCCAAAAATCGTATTTTTTGGGCATGAAAATCGAAGTCCAACAAGCTACTGCTCTTCATGAAATAGGCGGACGATTCGCCAACGAAGATTTTATCTATCCCATTCAGGACAGTCAGTCAGTTACAACTGCTGACCTTGGGCCGGTTCCCAACATTCCCGGGCTATACATAGTGGCCGATGGAGCAGGGGGAGAAGGCAAGGGAGAAGTGGCCGCTCAGCTAGCTATTGCAGAGTTTGCCAGGTACTTTGAGAAATACCCTCCTAAAGGTGCCCTCTCAAGTGGCTACCTAAGTGCAGCCCTGTTGCGGGTAGAAGAAGCTTTTACCCGGTACCAGGAAGCCCACCCAGCAAGTACAGGCATGGGGACAACGCTGGCCCTTCTGTACCTTGAGGAACATGGAGCCACCATTGGCTGGATTGGAAACTCACGGGTATACCATTTCCGAAAAGGAGAACTTCAGTTTAAAACGCGTGACCATTCATTGGTAAACGACCTGATCGAGCAAGGACAAATTGACGAATCAGAAGCCTTAACACATCCCCAGCGAAAAAATGTTCTTAGGTCGCTAACAGGAAGTGAATCCCCTACAGAAATTGATGCTTACTTCATTCCGACCAAAGACCTGCGGGAAGATGATTACTTCCTGCTGTGTACAGATGGGTTGCTAGAGGAAGTCCAGGAAGAGGATATGAAGCGGTTTTTTGGCCAGGGATTAGGGTTACAGGATATTAAGCACGAGATGTTTGCCCTCTGTCAAGATAAAAGTACCGATAATTTTTCGGCCTATCTGGTGCAGCTAGGCGAAGTCGCCCTTGAGCCACTTACACTGGTTGGAGGAACAGCAGGTTCCCCATTGGAAGAGGATACCGAACTCGACCTTGTTGATGCGGTAGAAGAATTACCTGAAACTGAGGAACCAGCCACTGTTTTTGATGCCATTCAGGCTGGGGGATCTTCTACCATTTTTGATGACTTATCTAGTGAAGCTGATGAGGAGGCAACCCCAGAGAATGATACACCAGTTGGAGATCCTCCCGAAAATACAGAAGGTGGGGCCAGTTCATGGGGAAGTTTATATGATAAGTTCCAACACCAACAGGGAAATGAGGAGGCAGAAAAAGAACCAACTGCTTTTTCAAATGGAGCCGGTAATGCAACAGAGGCAAAAGCGCAGGTAAACCAAGCGCAAAAGGAAGAGAAATCATTTGACTTCCTTCCCATTATCGCAGGAGTTGCACTGGTTGCTCTTGTCATTTTCGGGGTTTGGTTGCTATTAAAGCCCGGCACCACTAGCACAGACAGTGGGAGTTACCCCTACTATGTAGACCAAGGGAAATCATACTTCCAGTCCGGTCAGTACAGCCAGGCAATACTGTATGCGGACAGTGCCATGGGCGTTACCAACAACATGGACCAAAAGCAACAAGCTGGCGACCTGAGAAAAGATGCATCGGAAGCGAGAGATGAAGAAATTGCCAGCCTGATACGGCAAGGAGAAGATTTTGAAGCTACAGGAGACTACCCAGGTTACTGGAAAGCGAGTGAACTTTACAGCCAATTACTTTCTACCTATCCAGATGCAGTTGATTCCGTCAAGGTGGCCAACATGCTGGCAGGGGTCAGAGAAAAAATGGGAAAGATTTCTGACCCGGAAGCCTTTTCCCAATTACTGGCCAGGGCAAGTCATTTTTGTGGTCAAGCCCAATCAGCAGAGGCTGAAAGCTATTTTGACCTCGCAGCAGGCTTTGTTGGAAATAATGCCCAACAACAGGAGTTGAACCAGCAAATTGCTGATTGTGATAATTCTGCCAATGTCCCAGCAAATCTGGCTGAAAATGATACAGCTACTCCCCAGACGCCTTCTTCCGAATCAGATGAAGCGACTCAGGCTGAAAGTACAATAAGTTCAGTTGACGAAACCGCTGTTGAAGCACCAGCATCTCCTGCCATTGCGACTACTCAACCTGAGAATGCTGTAGCCAATACAAGTCCTGTTTCGGTAAATCCTACGAATACCCCTACACCAGGTACTCCAGCTTCAGCAAGCCGTATTGCCTCTGCCCCCACGCAATCTCAACAGGAAATGCTCAAACGAGGCAAAAAACTGTTCAACAAATCACAGGCCTCCCTTTCTCGTTTTGAAGAGAAGAAAGCTGCAGAATACCTCGAGAAGGCGGGTCAGGCACTGGATGAAGAAGGGCTTTACATGCTGGCGTATCTGTATCATAAAGGATTTGGCCTGAAGCGTGACGACAAAAAAGCAGCCTCCTACGCCAGCAAAGCTGCGCTCAAAGGATCTGCCCCCGGGCATTATCTGTATGCTTCTATCTTGTTGTTAAATGAGAATAGCAAAGATTCCGTCACGGCGAAGCAGTCACTCACAATTGCTGCAAGCAAGGGGCATAAAGAATCTGCTGATAAGCTTCAAGCCCTCAGAAATAGTACCTATGCGAGGTATTCTCGTAGCCTGCCCTAACAGGTAACACTAAATAAAAAAGGCTCGCCATACGGCGAGCCTCCACTTTCCAAACTTTCAACCTTATCTTTTTTCCCAGGCCACCCCAAAGGTCAGAAAGGGTGCCTGATATACATTTCTTCGTTCAATTGGGCCTCCCAAGTAATTTTGAGCAAAGGCAATCAACCTCAGGTTATCAGTTGCCTTATAGAAGAGTCCATAGGAATAGGAGGTGAAGCCCGTTCCATCTGTGCGAATAAAGCTGTTGGTCGTCTGATCATCCCCAATAGTTTGGAGGGCCATTAGGCGGCCGATCAAAATGAGTTTTTCTTTGATGGTGTACCCCACCTCTATGCCTATCCGGTATTGATCTCGAAATTCAAGGCCATCGTACTGTGTCCGAAAGTTATACCCTGCATGAAGCACCCCATACAACGGAATGCTTTCCAACCCATGAGAAGCTACCGCAGTGGTCCACAGGTTGAACTCCCCATCCCCAGTCGGCAGGTTAGCGACATCCCCTGGGATTTCCCGATTCTCCACCAGGTTATTGGCTTGAGCAGTCGGAAATTCTGGTGCTACAATTATGGCAACAGGTACACTACCCGTTAGAATTCCGTACTTTAATTGAAGTTGAAGGTCCCCAATTCCAGTAGCAGTTTCAGTGGTTTCAAATCTGTTTGCTCGAAAAAGGGGAACATCTGCAATGATGTCAAACCTGTCAGTTACGCCATACTCTCCATAAAATCCAACAGAGTGCTGGATAAAAGAGTTGGCACCGAATTGTTCTTCACCAGAAATGTTGAAAAAGCGATCGGAATTAAAATAATTGTAAGAAAGCTGGGCATAAAATCCTCCCTTATCCCGTACCCAGCCATTTTGGGCCATAAGAGAAGTGAAGATCCCCCCGAAGAGGCAGCTAAGAACCAGTAATTTTTTCATGAAACCTTAGTGATGATTGGTTGGAAAGGGAAAAATTTGGCCCCCTGGATACAGGGGACCATAAGGGAAAAAGCGAGAAATTAATTCAACGGAGCATAGCCAAAAGGTACGTTTGCAGAAGCACACCACAGGATTACGTGGGTGAACTTGCTGTCGACCGCACCGGACAACTTAAAGAATTGCTCTCCAGCCTCTGAAGTTATACCTACCAGCTTTGCATCTGGATTGTTGTTACCAGCGTCAAAAGCCAGGGTCTCAGAAGTAGAAAAGTATACCGTTACGGTACCGGTGCTAAACTTGGTGTTAAAGTCTGAGGTGAACTTCAGGAAAGGAGTCGACTCAGCGTCACGACCAATCTTGGCCATGCCTTCTGTTGGAGTACCATTTTGGGCAACAAACGTTCCTTGGCGCATGGCAGTGAAATCACCCTGAGGCATGGCACTGTCAATAATTTGCGTCATGGGGCTATCGCCATCATCGTCATTG
>JBCDIQ010000023.1:0-28580 GCA_039024295.1 Bacteroidota bacterium
CTCCAATCAATTTTTGAGGTTGAATCATCTACAGCGTCATCCAAGTGAAGCTTAAGGTTTTCATGGTCATATTGAATTTTTATGGGATGATGGTACGGGGTTGATTTAGGGATTTTTTCGGACAAGTCATTTTCGTGCGGGGCTTTTTTGGGCGACCAATGGATCTCCTCACAGCCTGAATGCAGGAGGTAAACCAGTATTACCTGAAAAGCGAGTACTTTATTAGCTATTTTCATTCCTCGGATTTTAGTTGAAAAGTGTGAATTGTGGGATATTACCTCTTTTACAGGCTATCTCACCTTTTATCCTCAATGTGGTAAAGGTGACAAACATGCTATCAGTATAAACCAATATAGGTGAATCCCTATTACATGCTCATGTTGTATTTCCCAAGGTTCCCCTTACCCTTATTCCACCCTCAACAAAAATTCGATGTACCTTTCCTGGAATGGATTTTTGTTTTCATGGCACAGTAAATCTCCATATTTATCAGCCTTTTGGGTTGAGCCGAATACCTCGTTGTACATGATCTCCTTTTTGTCCAGGCGCAGATAGCTGGGGCTCTGCGTGTAAATTCTGCCCTGATTTGCAGTGTATAGCGTAACCTTCTCATTCGTTTCTTTGACAAAAAAATAAAAAGAGGTTATCCTGAAATTGCTCTTTTGGACATTGCTCAGGTAGATGGGTTGAATAAATATTCCAAGAACTTCTTTGTCCTTGAAAGGATAATCATCTTTGATTTTCCATTCGGTAAGCTTCCTAGAGAGGTCATCCATGAGTTCCGCATACCCATAAATGGTCGTATGGATTTTTCCGAAATCTTCTCCAGAGGACGAAAGGGCATACCGTTGGCTGTTGGCACTGAAAATCACGTTGAAATCCATTCCTGCAAAGTCCCAGAAAATCGTGTTAAGGGACTCCGTAATTTCCCGGAGTTTGGCCTCCTCTTCTACCTGATCCGTCTTCACATGGATCAACTTAATTTGGCTTCTGTCCTGGTAGTAGTAGATATCTTCGATAGCAATTCCCATTCCTTTGGCAATTCGGATATGGTCCTTCTTGGGAAACGGTTTCCTCAAATTAGATGCCACCAACCCCAGCTCATTCGGAGGGACTGGGAGTACTGGTTCAGGAGGTTCAAATATGAAGATTTCTTCTTCCATTTCTTCCACCACCTCTTCAGTTTTCACTACCTCTTCCGAAGCCTCCTAGGCTGGCGGATCAACAGATTGATTGGATCGCTTTTCGTTTATTCCCAAGCGCATGGAAGCACTACAACCCGGTGCAAGGAGAAGGAGGATCATGCCTGGGAGGAGGAGCATTTTTTTCATGATGAGTTTGGGTTATTACTGCATAATTTCTACTCCACCCGCATAAGGAAATCAGCATACTTTTCTTTAAAAGAGATTTCGTTGCTATGGAAAAGTAAATCACCGTGCTTGTCCACTTTGATTACATATCCCTGGGTGGAATTATAGAAAGTGTCTGTTCCATTCCAGGTAAGAGGAAGTGGATTTCTCATGTAAACCCCATTGGCTTTGGTGGCAAGGTATTTCGTATAATTTTGACCTCCTTCTTCAACAATGAACTCCAACATCAAATCATTGAGGTTGCTTTCTTCATCAAATCTCAGGTTCCCAGGAGTCATAAATATACCGTATACTTTTTGGGTGTTGAAAGGATAGGTATCCATTGCTTTGATGGAAGCTATAGCTTCTGAACAGGCCTTTTGTATGTCCCCGTAGTCATAAATGATGGTATTCTGTTCGACTCCATATTTTCTCTTCGAGGCAGAAATGGCGTAACACTGGCCATTGGCCCTAAAAAAGGTGTTGACATACGCATAACCAAAATCCCAAAATACTTCGTTTAGCTTGGCCTGAATGGCCTTCAACTCCTCCTTCTCTTCAACTTTCGGGGTAATGACGTGAATGGCAAGGATGATCGTTTTGTTGTGATAGTAATAGATGTCATCTATGGTGATTCCCATGCGCTGGGCAATACGAATATGGCCGCTTTTCGGGAACTCTTTTCGCAGGTCAGAGCTTACGCGATTTAGTTCGCTGATATCCTGGACAGGTTCGGGGTATTCAGCTTCTTCCGAGGGCAACTCCTCCATCATCATTTCTTCTGCAGGTGGAGCTTCCTGAAGCATTTCTACTTCCATAACCTCCTCCTCCATATCTTCAATGGGTTCCTGCAAAGGTTTTTGTGCCTTTTGTCCGGTTTCCTGGGGAGGGAGGGCTTTTTCTTCTCTTGATTGAAGGGTTGCACCCCAACTGTATAACGGAAAGACGAATAAGGTGGAGACAATGAGGGAGGTGATTTTTTGACTTATGGAGTTCATGTTGAGGTTTTCTAGGGTTACTTTTTGCTTGTTGAAGGAAAATTATATCACGGGTTGATTTTGATGATTCTCTCTCTTGAAAGCACCTGTTGAGACCGCTTATCAATAAGTTCAATGAGGTACATTCCATTGGCAATCTGGGCAAGATCGGCCATTCCATCCTGAATTTCCGTCTGTGAAACCAATTTCCCAAACGCTGTATAGACCTTTAAATAAGCCGGACCATCCAGTCCCTCAACATATATGCGGCCCGTTGTAGGATTGGGATACAGGGAAATTGTTGGACGAGCTATTTCCGCTATGGCTGTAGCGGTTCCACAAGAAAATTTGTAGAGTTTCATCTGACTCTCTGCGAATATATTTTCCACGATCAAGGTATCTTCAGGGGTAATCTTCAAAGAAACGGGTACCTCCCGTGGCGGGATGTTGATGATGCCGCTGCAAACTACGTCCAGGCTGTCATTGAACTGATAGAGATAAAGCCCATTCGCATCTCTGGCCGTAAAATAGAATTCACCCGTAGAGGTAAACGCAAATGAATTTTTTCCATAGGGAAAAAGCCCACAATCGGGGAGTTTCACCCGGTTGATAAAATTAAAAGCAGTATCCCGGATTTCTATCACCGTATTGTCTGTGGCACACCCCGTACTATTGACCGATCTTCCGTAATAGGTCGAGTAGATTTTTCCTTTGTGGAGGGTTCCCAAAGCTCCATCACTGAATGCGCCCGAACCCGTAGCATCAAAGAAGAACAAATTCTTTTTCTTGCCTGTGTCATCATAGAGTGCCACGGGCCGTGAGTTAAAAGGAGCCCCATTCACGATGGTATCACTTATGTCTCCATAGACATAAAAATCCTCCTGGAGGTAAATCCCGTCGAGGTTCATCTGGACATCATTTAGCTGCTTGACAAATGCCGTGCTGTCTTGCAGGTTGATTCTTTCATACTGTTGTTCCTGACCAATAACAGAGGGAACTGCGGCTGCAGTATCAAAAATGGCATAGGACCAAAGGGCCCGGATTTCATCTTGAGAGATATCCAGAGAGCTTGGAAACAGGGTTCCAACAAAGGTTCCAGACTGACCGATCACCTCTCCAGTTCCAATAGGAATGATGTCGAAGATAAAGGTCTTTTTGATCTGGAGGTTTTCATCGAATTGGAGGATGGACCTTCTCTGAGAAAGCCAAATCTCTCGGTTATTGGTACCCGCACTGTTGGGAAAAAGGCGTCGAAGCCCCACCAGGTAGTAGTCATCTCCCTGCCTTAACAATTGGCCATTGTAATACAGGCTGTCCTGAAAGGGAAGGGTCAGTTGGTGGGTGATTTTTCCCTCCCAATTAACCTTGATGAGTTTGTTGCTGGGAACCTCTCCAATGAAATAAATGATCCCATCTTCTGCTGTGACAGAATTGTAGAGGTCTGCCGGTTGGTTGTTAAGGTCGCTGAATGGAGCTGAGGTTTGGCCAAAGATTGGCACTCCTCCCATTAGGAAGTGAAGTATCAATAATGTAAAACTACAGGGTCGGAAAAATTGGGCATTAGACATGATGCAGTAAATGTTTGGCAACAAAATACTGGGGTTTAGAGACGATGATCAACGATTTGGTGAGGGGAAAAGTCCCAAAACCTGCTTTTAGGACGCTTTTTTGGTGAGTTGGCCGAGGTACTCGGAGGGGGTGGTGCCTGTTAGTTTTTTGAACGACCGATAGAAACTGCTCTTGGACTTAAATCCACAGGTCTTGGCCAATCCCACGATGGAATAATTGGCCAGTTCTCCTTGTTGAACCCGGGTCTTAAACGTCTCAATTCTCAAGCCATTGATGAAATCGCTAAAGTTAAGCGAAAGGTGTTGGTTGAGATAAGTGGATAGCTTCTTGTCCGTTGTACCCATTTGTTTTGCCAGGTCTCTCAAGGTGAGATCTGCATCTAGAAATGGCTGGTGCTTATGCAGATGTTCCTGCAGTACATGGCCAATTTCCTCAAACTCACAAACCGTATGTTCTTTTGGGGAAATGGAGCCTGGATTGATGTCTGAAAGTGCAGGCAACCTGGAAAGAAGTGATTTCCTGAAAAGCAGGGAAGCACCCGTCCAGTAAATCAAACCCGTAATGCTGAGCCAGGTAAAAATGGCCAGCGGCTTAATAAAGTAACCCGGATAAATGTTGACAAACGAGACCACTACCCAGCAAGTGGCAATGAACAGCCCGATGTACAGAAATCGCAACGCCCATGAGAGGTTGGCCGACTCCACATCTGAATAAAAGTCCATCAGTTGTTTCTGAAAGGCGGTGAGCTTTTTGATGCAAATCAGGAAAACGACCACAGAAAAACCCGAAGAGAACAGTTCAAAGAAATTTCCTGTCAGGTTAAAGGCATGATATGCTTGCGGGTCGTAGGGGCCCCAGCGTAAATACTGGAAGAAGTGGTAAAACTGGTAGCCTGCACTCAACGCAGCAGGAACAAAGAAGAGGCTGTCCTTGCGGGTAAAAGCATAGTTTCGATCTATCAGGTAAGTGACAAAAAAATAGACCGAAACTGGAATCAGGTCGACCCAGAAATAGGGAACATAATCTTCAAATAGGGGAGTTGAGGCAACTTCCACCAAATCAAAAGCCCCATAAATATTCACGGCCGATATGCTCAGCAGCAGCAAGGCAAAAAATCGAGCAGGCTTAAACTTATACTTGCTGCTGATTCCCAGTAGCATGGAGAGAATAATCCCCTGGAAGGCACCAAAGGACACAACCAAAGGGGCGAGAATATTTAAGTTAACAACATACTCCATCAGAGACTGGTATTCTTTCCCCTAACTTACGAGAGCTGACGGAAAAAGAGAGTCTAGAAGTATGCAGAAGTTGCGTTTTTTTGTTTTGGTGAGGATTGCACAACCGAATTCCTGCAAGGTTTAGCGATCACGCCTTACCCCTTGATCCTATCACCTAATCCCAAAAACCTAACACCTAAAACCTAACCCCTAACCCCTATCACCTTATTCACACCCTCTTCACCTTCAACCTCAAGGAATTGCCAATCACCATCACATCGGAAAAGGCCATGGCAGCCGCACTCACGATCGGGCTTAGAAAGCCAAAGGCAGCAATTGGAATGGCGATGATGTTGTAGCAAAATGCCCAGAAGAGGTTTTGGCGAATGGTCAGGACGGTGTGCTTCCCAATTTTCCAGAGGTCTTCCAGGGAGGCCAGGTTACCTTTCAACAATACCACCTGGGCAGATTCAATGGCCACATCCGTGGCCCCGCCAAGGGAAATACCCACGGTTGCTCGTGCCAGGGCTGGCGCATCATTGATGCCATCACCGACCATGGCGGTAGGGGAGGAGGCGGTAAGGGATTCGATCACTTCCAGTTTTTGCTGCGGCAATTGCTCCGAGTATACCTGTTCTATTCCCAGTCGAGCAGCGATTTCTTCGCATTTT
Source organism: Bacteroidota bacterium (assembly GCA_039024295.1). GTDB lineage: Bacteria > Bacteroidota > Bacteroidia > J057 > J057 > JBCDIQ01. Next base: position 5,784 of record JBCDIQ010000023.1, read on the forward strand.
TCTTTGCGATCTCCGCTCAGCATGATGGGAGTGATCTTCTGGGCCTTTAGGTAGTCAATCAATTGCTTGGCACCCGGGTTAAGATCATCCTCCAAGTCCAGCGTAGCAATCAACTCCGCATTTTTCCATACATACAGCGCATGCCCAAGGGCGGTGCCTTCTACCATTCGTGCCGAACCCACTTGGTAGATGTTGCCCTGAATATCCTTGCCTGTCAGGCCTTTGCCTTTTATCTCTTCAACCTCTCTCAAGGATTTTGGCAACACTGGAGCAAATTCTTCCAGCAAGGATTTGGCAATGGGGTGGGAAGAATGCCATTCCAACCCAGTGATAATGGACTTCACTTCCTTCTCCATGCCCGGCTCACAGTTCATGGCCGATACACGAAACTTCCCGGTGGTCAGGGTGCCGGTTTTGTCAAATACGACTTGTTTGACCGTTTGCAACTCTTCTAATGTTCGGCCCCCTTTGATCAGGATGCCCTTTTTGGTGGCCCGGCCAATGCCCACAACTACTGCGGTTGGCGTGGCGAGGCCCATGGCACAGGGACAGGAAATCACCAGCACCGCCACGCTGTGAATAATGGCTGCTTGCAAGCTAATGTCAAACACAAAGTAGGATAGCAAAAACGTAAGGGTAGCAATGGTTAACACCGCTGGGACAAAAATACCGCTGATCTGGTCGGCCAGTCGCTGAATTTGCGGCTTGTCTGCTTGCGCTTTTTTGACCAAATCTATGATTTGTGCCAGGAGGGTTTGCTTGCCCACCGCGGTAGCTTGTATGCGGAGGTTGCCCGTTTGAAGTAAGCTGCCTCCTAACACTTCTGCGCCTGCCAGTTTATGAATCAGGTCACTTTCTCCTGAAAGCATGGCTTCATCCACCCTGCCTTCTCCAAAAAGGACTCGTCCGTCTACAGGGATTCGGTCACCTTCATTCACCTGTAGCACATCGTTCTTTTTTACTTCAGTCGCGGATATTTTTTCAAAAACTTCCTGTCCATTTTCCTCAATCACCCGCAGAGCAGGGCTTTCTTGTAGCTTGGTAAGCGCTCGGATGGCAGTGGTGGTTTGGCGAACCGCACGGTGCTCCATCACATTGCCCAGCAATACCAGGGTGATAACGCTTGCTGCCGTCTCATAAAACAAGAAGTCTGGCCCCAGCACCATCAGGGTTCCATATAGGCTGTAGCCGAAGGCAGCACTGGCACCTATGCTGATCAAAACATCCATGTTGGGGACGCCGGATTGCACGGATTTCCAGGCACTTCTTCCAAAATGCCACATGCCGGCTATAAAAACAGGGAGGCTCAGCAAAAGCTGGACCCAGGGATTGTGTAGCCAGTGCCAGGGAACAAACATGTGCAGGATCAGGGGGATCGTGAATAGCAGACAGAAGGCAAACAATTTCTCAAGCCGAGAGAATCCCTGAACTTGTTCTCCGGCTTCTTCCCCCTGGTGTACTTCATACCCCATGGATTTAATGCCTTCCACCATGGCCGGGACACGGTCGGGTTCCACCGTTTCAAAGCTCACTTCATCGGTTTGAAAATCTACAAATACCGAATCCATGCCTTGCTTCTCCAGGTATCGCTGAATGCCCAATGCGCAGTTGGTACAATTCATTCCAGACACGCTGAGTTCTACATGTTGGGTTTTGGGAGGTGCGATGCTTACGGGACTGGTGCTCATAAGGGAGAAATATACCGAAAAAAGATTGTCACAAAAGTCTTTAAAATAACGTTAACTTTGATACTGGACAGATGAGATATGTTTGTTGATCAACTTTTTTACCTCATGCAAAGATACGCAAAAATTGCCCTGTTGGGTTTGAGTCTCCTGTTTATCACTCAGGCGATATGGGCCCAGAAAACCGAATTCGTTTCGTATAAAAAGACGCTGCTACCTGTTTTGAAGGAGCTGCCCCCTGAAAAGCAAAAGGATATCCTTGCGTTTACCGGCCACAAGCTAGCCGCAGCAGGTACGAAGATAGAAGTTACCGACCTCAAGGTGATGAAAAAGCAGTTCAAAACCCTGAGTCCGGAAGCGAAACAGCAGGTTTGGAAAATGACCCAGATGAAAGCTGGACTCCTCGAAATGGCAACAGAGACCAACCCTCCTGTTCCTCCAGCACCCGCACAACCACAAGCTGTGCAGTTAAAACCGCAAGCTGGAAGCATGGTTCAGAAGCCTCGTACGACACCTGCCCAACCCCCTTACATTGAAGAAGCAAACAGCTTACCCAAAACGACCATTGAGTGGGAGGCAGATATCCATGATTTTGGTGAAATCAAGCAAGGAGAAGTAGTAGAGCACACCTTTGTGTTCACCAATACCGGTGACCATCCGGTGAAACTCACCCGTGTGAAGCCTTCCTGCGGGTGTACTGCCCCAGACTGGTCACGTGCGCCTATTGGCCCTGGTGAGCAGGGACAGATCAAAGTGAAATTCAATTCTACTGGAAAGATGGGCCCTCAAGTAAAAACTATAACTGTTACCTATAATGGTGAGCCAATCAATAAGGTGCTGAGGTTTAAGGGCAATATTGTCTTGAGGCAACGTCCCAACGACCTAGATAAGCTATAAATCCCTTTCTAGGTTTGTACCATCCAGATTTATGACAATCAAAATTAACTCCTTATTGTGTGTCTTGTTGTTTGTATGTGCAAACCAACTCCTATTTGCACAGGAAAGCACTGAGGCTGGGATTGTCTTTTCTCAGGAAGATTGGGCTACCCTACAGGCCAAGGCTAAGGCCGAAAACAAGCCTATTTTCGTTGATGCCTACGCTGTCTGGTGTCGTCCTTGCAAATGGATGGCCGCCAATACTTTTACAGATCCTGAGGTAGCCGCATTTTTTAACGCCCATTTCATCAATGCCAAGATTGACATGGAGAAAGGAGAAGGCCCCAAACTGGCCCGAACATACAGGGTGATGGCCTACCCTACTTTGCTTTTTATAAATGAAGATGGCGAATTGATTTACCGAACCCTTGGAGCACAGAAGGCCAAAGACCTGATTGCAGCAGGTAAAAAGGCATTGGAAAAGGCCGTACCTGGTGATTCGGATGAGAACGAAGGAAAATGATTGTTAAATTAGTTTAAACTTTACTTAACCTTGACAGGGTTTTGAACCCTGTCAAGGTTTTTCAAAACCCTGTCGAGGTTGTAAAAACCCTGTCAAGGGTAAATTAACCCCATAACCCCTAATCCCATGACAATTAACATTAATACTCTATTATGCGCCATGCTACTTGTATTCGCAAGTCAGCCAATGCTCGCACAAGAAGATACAGAAGCTGGAATCGTCTTTTCTCATGACGATTGGGCTGCTTTGAAAGCCAAAGCAAAGGCTGAAAAGAAGCCCATTTTCATTGACGCTTATACCACTTGGTGTGGACCGTGTAAGTGGATGGCTGCCAATACTTTTCCTGATGCTGATGTCGGGGATTTCTTCAATGCCAACTTCATTAACGCCAAGTTTGACATGGAAAAGGGGGAGGGAATTGAGCTGGCCAAAACCTATGGCGTAGTGGCCTATCCGACCCTGCTTTTTATTGATGGAGAGGGAGAATTGGTACACCGTTCCTGTGGGGCACGGGATGCCGAAGCGTTCATCGAGGTAGGGAAAAAGGCCTTGGATGACAACGAAAACTATGGTGCCTTATTGGTCAAGTATGAAGAGGGAGATCGTTCTCCCGAATTCATGCAGACCTACCTAACGGCAATGGAAGAAGCCTGCGACCGGGATGATGAGGTGGTAAAAACCTATTTCGCTTCTTTGGAAAATGAACGACTGATGGATGAAGGGAATTTTGGCTTGATAGAGTCAATGGTTGAGGATACTGATTCTCGTGAATTTAAGTACTTGATGGCCAATGAAGCTGCCTTTGCCAAAAAGTTCGGTGAGGAGCGCGTATCTCGAAAAATTGAAGGGACCCTGAGCAATGGCTTGATGGTGGCCTTGTATAGAAGCGAAACCCCAGAAGAAGCATATGCAGCTGCCAAGAAAAAAATAAAGGCATCCGGCTACCGTCAGGCAGATAAAATCATCGGCCGGGCTGATATGCAGGTTCATGCAAAAGCCGGCGATTGGGAAGCCTATGCATCAGCAGCCATTAAGCACTATGAAACCTACCCGACCAATGACTACATGGAGTTAAACCAAATTGCCTGGACCTTTTATGAGCGGGTGGAAAATAAGGCTTCGCTAAAGCAGGCATTAGAATGGTCGAAGCAGTCGGTAAGCATCGAAAAGCAGGCCATGAACCTGGATACCTATGCTGCTTTGCTGGCCAAAACAGGAAATGTAGACAAAGCCATCGAAGTGGAAAAAGAAGTGATAGAGCTGGCAAAAGAGGCTGGAGAAGATACTTCTGGATATGAGGAAATGCTGAAGTCTTTTCAAGAGATGAAATAGAAGGAAATGAAGAAGCATACGCCACGAATCCACTGTAGACAGGGTTCGTGGCATTTTTGTGTACGGGGTTTAGGAAAAAGAAATTGCTTTTCCCCGTCTGAACCCTAGAACCCTGTTTACCCATTAGCATAAAAAGATAACCTGATAGCCCTGGCCTGATTTCCCATGGAGCAATTGATCAATTACTTGGCTAATATTTATCCGACTGATCGAGACCAACTTGAAACCTATAGTTCGGGCTGGAAAGCGTATTCAGCTCCTAAGAAAACCATCCTGACCACTCCCGATACCACCGAGGGGTACCTTTATTTCGTGCACGAGGGTATCCAAAAGTCCTACTACCTTCATGGTGCCAAACAGCATGTGATGTTTTTTGCATATGCCCCATCGTTCAGCGGGGTAGTGGAGTCATTTCTTACCCAAACGCCCTCGCGCTATTTCCTGGAAACCATCACTGACAGCCATTTTTTCCGAATTTCCTATGAACAACACCAGGAAATGGTATACCAGTATCGTGAAATTGAAACCCTGTTTAGAAAGATCACGGAAATGTTTCTTGCAGGCATCATCGAGCGACACCATGAATTTCTGGCATATAGTGCTGAAGAACGATTGGCCATTTTCTTAAAAAGAAGTCCCCATTTGCTCAACATGGTTTCCCAAAAGGACTTGGCCTCCTATTTGAGGATTGATCCGACGAACTTCAGCAAAATGGTCAATCGTAACAGGATGTGAAATCTTGGTTTTTACCAAAAATCCCCGCCTACCTTTCCCCCACCTTTGTCTCGTCAACTTTTAATTACAACAAAGATGAATACAATCAAATTTATGCTGCTGGCAGGCTTAGGGATATGGGCAAGCATAACTTCTGCTCAAGACAAATCTGAAGCACCCTCCAACAAGCAAATTGTGCAACAGTTTTTGGAGGGGTTCAATGACCCAACAAAAATCCATGCTTCTTTGGAGCTCCTGGCAGATGACTATCATTTTTCCAACCCAGTAGTTTCGCTTACCTCAAAAGAAGCGTTCATTGGATTAGCACAGCAGATTGGAGAGGCACTTACTGGCGTAAACATCCTCCGTATGTCCCAGCAAGGAGAATGGGTGGCAGTTTGGTACGAGTTTACTTCCGACATTCCTGGAGTAGAATCCAACATGGCCACCGAATGGTTCCGCTTAGAAAGCGGTAAAATCAAAGAATCCTGCCTGATCTATGATGCCTCTGAATGGCGGAAGGTGTATGCCAGGATGCAGGAGTAAGTGGCCTAAACCGGCCAACACATACGCAGCAGCAAGCTTTTGCTGCTGCGTTTTACGTTATGGGACTTCTCAGTACCCATCTGGTGCCCGTTGTGTAAAAAGTCATTTCACGAAGTGCTGGAAAGCATCTGATATCCGCATGAAAAATGCAACATTATCCATAACACGAATGACGTAAGCCCCCATGCCCAAAACGCAAGCCTATGATTGTCCAGCAACCCTTTATCAGGGATTCCATCGGGGAAACCCTCTTAATTCCCTTGTACATGAAATACCTGGAAGCTCAATGTCTCGATCCTATCCTATACGATAAAAGTGCAGTGGAATTGGTAGGTAAAATCAACTATGATTTTTCCAAGTTTAACACGGCTGTTAACAGTGCGGTTGGGGTAGCTATCCGGGCGAGGTATTTTGATAAGCTTCTCGTTTCGTTTATCGAAAATAACCCCATGCCTATCATTGTCATCGTTGGGTGTGGGCTGGACAGCAGGTATGAACGGATTGGTTCGAAAGCGGATGCCGCGATTTTTTACCAATTGGATATCCCAGAGGTGATGCATATTCGGGACCAATTGATCCCTTCTCATGAAAATGAAACCTACCTTTCAGCCTCTATGCTAGACACTTTCTGGATGGATAAACTCGGAAGCAAGCATCCTTGCGGACAGTTTTTATTCATCATTGAAGGGGTGTTGATGTATTTTGAAGAAGAGGAAGTACGGACAGTTTTTCAACATTTAGCCCAACGATTTCCAAAAGGGGAACTGCTGTTTGACATTGTGGGCGAATGGATGCGAGACCATTCTCATCTCCATGATACCGTAAAGTTCATGAACGCGGGATTCAAGTCTGGAACTGATGACTGCCACAAAATGGAATGCTGGGCTGATAACCTGGAATTCGTTTCTTCTAGGTTTTACACTGACTTTGAGGAATGGAAACGGACAGGTTTTTGGGGGTGGTTCATGCAAGTGGTTCCTATGTACCGGAATTCAGGTAGATTGCTCCACTACAGAATCAATTAGCATATTCCATTAGGAGGTGTTATTGTATCCCATATAAGTACCCTTATGCCAAGACCCAAATCAAAATCTGAACTGCTGGAAGCGAGTCAGGCCAACTACCAAAAGTTACTGGATTTGGTGGATTCGCTTCCTATTTCTTTAGCGAAAACGGATTTTCCTCCCGGTACGATGAACCGGAACGTCCGGGATATTTTTGCTCATTTACACCATTGGCACCTCATGATACTGGGGTGGTACAAGGTGGGTATGAAAGGCGAAAAACCCGCCATGCCAGCTGAAGGTTACACTTGGAAGGCCCTGCCAGATTTAAACCGAAAGATCTGGGAAAAATATCAAGATACAGATCTGGAAACTGCCAGGGAGTTATACCAGGCAACCCATCAGCAAGTGCATGCCCTCATCGAATCACATACGGACGAAGAGTTATTCGAGAAAAAGCGCTACAAATGGACCGGTTCTACCTCATTAGGTGCTTGCCTGATTTCCAATACGTCCAGCCATTATGACTGGGGCATAAAGTTGATCAGGAAAGCGATGAAAGTGCTTCAAGCATAGCAGTTCATGCCAAATGCCTCATACAGAATTGAACAGGCCTTGCAGGTTCCTTTTAATGTGTCCCCTACACAAGGGAGTAAGGGTGAGGGGTCCCAGACTTACTCCTCAATGATGGGGTAAATCTCCGAAAAGCCATAATTTTGGCTGCCTTCAAAGTGGTAGCATACGAAGTGTGTCCCTGCCCCATTAAAAAGTATCTGTACCGAGCCGGCTGTACTTATGCTGACCCGATCAGGATACAGTTCTTGTAGATTGACACGGAGGTGAAGTGCAGCTCCTACTTTATCGAAGGGAATTCCCCCTAGCCCCCACTGGTCTAAAGACACAGGAGTCTGGCGAAAATCGCCATCATACAAAACAGCTCTTTGGGGAATCGTACGGTTAAAGTGCCAGGTACGGTTCGTACCCGCCTGGTCAAGCCGGTAGAGCATGGCAGCCTCTATGCCAGTGTTGCGAAAGGGATGGGTGCCATTTGGACCAAAAATGAACAGGGGATCTGGACCTACACAATTCGATTGGTTTCTCCTGTACCAATCTTCTCCCTGGTCAGCATACAGATAGTAAATAAGGCCATTTTGTGACAATTCTGCTGCTGTGACTCCGGTAAGTCCTGAACAGCCTCCCAAAGGACCGCCCCCTGGCAAACTGTAAGATCGAACTACGCCATCTTTTACTTCCACATATCGATCACCTGCCTGATTGAACAGGAAGGCATCATCCCCATTTTGGGAAATGGCACATGCAGCTCCGATGCCTTGGTTGTTAAAAATCATGTACCAATCCTCTGCAAAGCCAGGTAGTTCAGGCCGGGCTATTTTCACTTCAAGGGTGTAGGTTTTACTGGCAATCTCCGTTTGAAGTTGGAATGGAAAAGACCTGCTGCTCAGGTCAAAGGGGAAGGTAGGGTTAGGGACCAATGTGGCATCCCCACTTGCTGAAAAAGAGGCCAGTGCAGTGCTCAAGTCAGTGCCATGTGGTACGGTGACACTTATTTTTCGCTGGGATTCATCAATGACACCCACTGCCATCACGGGACTTGTCAACTGAAAACTGGTTAACTGGGGATTTTGTAGGATGTCACATGCTGACTCCAGTTCGCAGCGTTTTAAGCAGTCTGCATCCATACAGACATCGGGGTCATCACAGTCGCAGCATCCGCTGATGATTAGGGTGACCAGTACCATCACAAGAAAACTGTATGTATATGTCCCACGGAAGGAAGGACCAAAGCCCATGGACGACTCGTTGTGTACATCAAATGAGAAATTCATCGAAAAAGGGTTAAACGGTGATAAGGAATAGTTGGCCGTTTATTCTTGGTACTGGAAAAAGGTTACCCTGTGTACCAACATTTTAATTTCACCACCTAAAGCGGCTTCCTGCCTGGTTCCTAAAAATCACCTATTTGAAAAGGAGTAGAATACATGATTTTTCAAGTAGAAGGGTAACCATTCTTTGATAAGAGGAATAAAGAGTTCAACGCATTAAAAAAATCCCAAACCTTATGCTTATGAAACCCATTCATTTTCTCGCCGCATGTGTGGTCAGCTGTTTCTTATTTACAGGTTGTACAGAACCTTCGGAGACCAGTGAAGACGTTCAATCAGAGACTACTTCTTCCATTCCACCGGAAACGCCGGTGTTGATTAACCCAACTGATAGATCCGAGTTCAATATCTTCCCACGGGACATGGTATTTGAATGGGAGGCCCATCCTGACGAAAGCGTGTTGTATCATTTTGAGGTAGAATACTCCTGGAACCAGTCAGATGCATTTGGTATATGGGGACCTGGAAATTCTCGAAACCTTGTCCGGGAAATGGTGCAAGGAAATACCTATCGATTAACTTTTGTGGGTGCTCAGCCTGGACGTTGGCGGGTTAAGGCCGAAAATCAAGCAGGTGCAAGTGGGTGGTCGGCCTGGAGCTATTTCCGACACAGGCGTTAGAGTTTAATCGAACTTACTGAAGTGGCAGGTAGCTTTTAAGTGACTGCCTTTCCATTGTTTTTCCATCTAATGCCAAGGATAATTCCTAAAATAGATAACACCAGTAATGCACCCCATACATACTTCCAAGGAGTTTCTTCCAATTTTATCGGCTCCATATCTCCAATCGGAATAAACGCGGCCCAATAAAAGGGAGATTGCAAATAATCAGGGTGGGTGTCCAAGTAATCTAATTTCGCTTGTCGCAATGCCAGGTGCTTGGGCCGTCCCTCTGCTAAATATCTGTAGAAGCCCTCCATCAATTCTTTGGTGCTTCGGTCGTTGACATTCCAGAGCGAAGTTACTAAGCTTTTGGCCCCTGCGTAGCTGAAGCCTCGCGCCAGTGAAATGATGCCCTCTCCGCGCTGCAATTCCCCGATGCCTGTCTCGCAAGCAGAAAGGACAACGAGGTCAGCATTGAGTTGAAGGTTGTAGATTTCGCTGTTGTAGAGCCATTCGTTTTCAACTTCTAAGCTGTCATCCTCAATGTGGTGGAAGGCCAGAAAAGAATAATCACCTGCCTGGTCGTTGGCTTTTCCGTGGGTGGATAGGTGAAGGATGCGGTAGTCATGGGCTTTTTGAACAAAGGCAGCTTCGGTGGCATCTTCCCCGATTAGCGGGTCACCATTCATTTGGTCCACGATGCTTTGTGCCTCTGGCACATTGTAAGCCAGTGCGGAGAGCAGGCTCCGGCGATTAGTGGTGTCAATGAAGCGACTGGCCAGGAGGGCTTTACTGTCACTGGTGTTGCCTGTAAAACTAGGGGCCACAGCCAGTAAGGTGCGATTGGGAGGGCGTTGGTGTTGCTTGCGCTGCATCTCTTGTTGCAAGGTCGCAGAGTAGGCATAGCTAATAGGGTGATCGCGCAACAGGTAGGAGTAGCTGGCATAGCCCTCTCCTTGGCCATTGGGCTCGGTCAGCAACACTTCGAAAGGCAGGTAGCCCAGCACCCCATCAGGGACAAGCAGGACAGCAGCTTCGGATGGCAGTAGGCTATCCACGGATGCGAAGAGCTTTTGGTAGAGTTGGTGAGCAATTATTGCGTAATCGGCAGTACAAGATAGTGTAGTATCCTGCTCAGCCAGCAGGGCACAGCGCAGGCCTTCTACCCAATTCGCCAATGGAACATTCAGTTTGGTGCTCAGGAGATGAAAGGTGTCGGACAGCACCACCCAGGTATAGAGGTTGCTGTCACCGACGAAGTATTCCACCAAGGCGTCATGGGTTTGTCCAAGCAGGTGTTGTTGTACTTCGGCCAGGCTGATTACACTGGGGTTGTAGCGCAATTGATGATAGGCGGGGTACCGATTTTTAAAAAGCTCACGTAAGCCGGTTCTTTCTCGCTTCAGGGTAAAAAGATCATTCTCATAAGTTTTCAATAAGGAATCTCGTAAGCGGCTAGAATCAGTCTCAAAGGTTTGTTTATGGATCTGTTTTTCTGCCTCGCCGATTGCTACATCTATGTCACGCTCCTTATGCAAAAGTGAATCAGGGATACCGTAACTGCGTTGTGTCGCGTCAAATCGCAGTACTTCCAGCATTTGCCGGTTTTTGGTTTTTTCTGCCAACTCAAAGGTCTGGAACAACTCCTCGGGTTGGTCCTGAAGCATAAGATGGGTAATTGCCCCTTCGTAGATGGGCAGTGCCTGAGCTGCATAACTCCTTCGCGTTTTATCCTCGACATATTCCAACTGTATGTAGTCCTCCAGCGCAAGCATTTGTCGATAATCGGTGTTCAATGTATCCAGGTAAGGATGGTGTCCCGTTTCGTGGAATCGGAATTGGTGGATGTCTTTCAACAGGATTAAGGCTAGCCTGAGGCCGTTGAGGTCAGTTATTCGTTCGAAGTTTTGAGGGGCTTGTGCATCATAGCGTAACAACTTCAGAGCCTGATGGGCGCATTCAGAGGCCTTTTGGATATTCCCCATCTCTTGGTACACATTGCCCAGGCTTACCATCGTGATTGCCACTTGGGGATGGTTGGTTCCGTAGTGCCGCTTGCGGATCTTAATTGATCGGTTTAGACAGGTTATTGCATCTTTGTAAGCACCGGTGGATTTGTAGGCCCCTCCCATGCTGTTGTATACATTTCCCAGGTAAATGTGGGATTTCCCAAGTCTTTCCTGAATGATGGCTTCTGCTTGTTGGTACAGATCAAGGGCCTGGTCGTACTCTTCGATTCTAGACATGACAATACCAAGGTTCAAATACCCAGCAGCTACTCGTACGTGATTCGCACCCAGTACGGCAAGTTTAATGTCTATAGATTTACGTAAATGCTTAATTGCCTCAGTATAATCCTCCTTATCGGTGTAGATAATGCCCAGAAAACTGTGAGCACTCGCGACCTTTATATGCTTGTGCCCAAATGCCGCTACAAGTATGAATAGCCCTTTCCTCACGTAATCCGTTGCCTCGTCATAGGCTCCCATAGATTTATACAACCCACCCAGATTGACATAAGATTCAGCCACAGAAGGACTTTGCTCTCCAAACTTGCGAACCCTAACATTCAACGCTTTGCGATAGTATTCTTTCGCTTGTTGAAAGTCAGCGGTTTGTTCGTAGATGCTTGCCAGGTTGTTGTAGATATTTGCAACTTTTGGATGGTCCTCTCCAAGCTTAGCCAAGAAGATAGGTAACGCCTCTTCATTTGCCTGAATGGCCCTGTCATACCATCCTTTTAGCCTGTATACAATGCCTAAATTGACCTTGGTCTGTGCTACGCGATAGTGGCTTGGTCCTAATGCCTCACGGATTATTACTTGGGCATCCTCAAAATAGGTAATCGCTTCATCGAATGATCCCCTGCTTTTCGAGAGCAGCCCCAGGTTTTCAAACGTGCTCGCTACTGCTGGATGAGACGACCCCAATGCCCCCTTTTGAATAGCCAGTGCTTTGTGGTAATTCTTTTCTGCGGAGTCGTAGGCTCCTAGAAGCTCTTGGGATACCCCTAAATTGGTGTAAGCATTTGCCACTTCAAGATGGGAACCCCCAAGTTTGTTCTTCCCCAAGGCCAAAGCTTCCTGTGCTACCGCTACTGCCTGATCCAATTTCCGCGTTCGCCACAATATTTCACTCTTAAGGTTGAGGACAGCTAGGAGGATAGAATCTTCTAATTCGTGATCTTTAAGTGGAAATTGTGAGGTGACGTTTTCTATCGCCTTCAAGGCAGAGGTGAACTGACCTTGGGAAGTCAAGTGCCGAATGCTATCTACTACTCTCACTACTTCCGGTTTGTCTTCAGACTGAATTGCTCGCTCCTCTGTGTGCGCCACATCAATCGGGTCCTCGTCAGTTGTAACCTCTGGGGATAAGCAAGAGGCCAACAGCAGGAGAATCATGCATCTGCAGAAACGGCCTTCCCATGTCGTTTTTTTCATGTCCTGTAAGTTTAATGTACCCATTACAGCGATTCCAGTGCCATCATTATCTCTCTAGCTGTATCCTGAAACGGATTCTCATAGCCTGAGAAAAGGCGTAGTTGCTGGCGTACCTTATCGGTATCTCCTTCAACCCTTAGCAGAATCATGGTGCTATACCAGTCTGCTGGCTCTGCGTACGGACCTATCTTTACCTGACCCAATGCACTCAAGGCAGCCTCAAAGTTGGATTGGCTCAGAAAAAGAATGCCTTTTATATATGGAGCAGCTGCGGGATATTCAGAAGAGAGGGAGGGCTCGTTTTGCTGGAACAGCGTAAGTGCTGCCAAAGATTGCTCTGCCTGGTACAATTCATCAATTTGCTTGAAGAGTTGGCGTAGCGAATCTTGTCGAGGAGCAGATTCATCTGGGATAGAACGCGACTCCACTTTAACTTCCAAAGTTTTTGGCAATTTCGTATAAGTCAGGTAAAGCTCATCGGGCGTCATAGATGGCTGTAGAGCCTTGAAAAGAAAATAAGCAAGCCCTGCCACCAGCAAGACTGTGGCAGCCACTGCCCACCTCTGCTGACTTGGGAAGGGAAACCTGTTCTTCGATGAAACTGGCCGCATAACCTGCTCCAGCTTTTGTTCCAGATCCACCACCTCCGGTTCCTGAAATGCAGTGGTAATCTCGCGCTGTAGCTCTACTTCTGCTGCTACCTCAGGATTTTGAGCAATGATCCGTTCAAATGCCTTTTGTTCCTCGGCGGTCATCTCACCGCTGAGGTATTGGTCGATGCGTATGTGTTGGCGTTCGTCCATATGTTGGGGGTCAGGCTTAATGGGACATCTCTGAAAACTTAGGGTCTGCCTTGATCAGTTCGGTCAACTTCTGCTTGCATTGAAATTTGCGTTTTTTCGCATACCCTTCGCTGGCGAAGCCCAACTGTTCGGCAATGTTTGCCATCGACATTCCCTCAAAAAACAGGGTAAGCAAACGCTGGCATCCTTCACTGAGCAGCTTCATTTTTTGACGGAATAATTGGTTGCGCTCGGTGATTAACAGCGCTTTTTCAACACTTTCTTCATCTGGGAGATTGACCTTTTCAATGCTAAGGCTGGGGTTTTTCCTTTTCCGGCTGATTTGTTTGAGCCAAATATGTTTCCCAACAGCAAATAAATAGGTGCTAAAGCTACTCGTGAGTTCGAAATCAGGGGCTTGCATTTTGCGGAATAGGACCAGGATTGTATCCTGAAACACATCTCGTGCATCTGCCTCTGTACCCCCATTTTTTTGGACATGATTGGCAATCATGGGAAAAAATCGCAGATATATTTCCTTAAGCACGAGCGGATCACGATCGCGGATACCCTGAAGGTATGGTTGCTGATCCACTTGCTGATTAGTACGCATTCACTTTTCCTGTATTTTGATCAATCTGCTTAATTGGAATTTCAACCTATTCGAGGATTTTTGCAAATAGAAAGGGTTCACCAGTAACCAGAAAAGGTTTTTTATCTTCCTTCAATTGATGAATACCTGTTGCTGGGAAAATGTTACCCCTAAAATTACCCCCATGATTACCTACACCACTGAAGAAACTCTTACCGTAGCCGAATTCAAAGACGTGCTGGTACGGTCCACCTTGGGTGAAAGACGGCCCATAGACGAACCCGACAGGCTACAGGAAATGATAGCACAAGCAGACCTGATCGTTACGGCTCGGGATAATGGTAAACTAGTTGGTGTAGCCCGGTCCATTTCTGATTTTGCCTATTGCACCTACCTCTCCGACCTTGCGGTAGATCGGACCTATCAAAAGCAGGGGATCGGAAAGGAACTGATTCGCCACACCAAATTGACTGCACCTCAGGCAACCCTATACCTGGTATCAGCTCCCGCGGCCATTCCCTACTACCCAAGAATAGGGATGGAGCAATACGAGCATTGTTACGTACTCCGTAAGGTGGAGCAATTGAAATGAGGGTCCTCGTAAACCCTTTTTAGCCAACTCCCATCCCATACAAACTCAGGTATTCCGCCTGTATTTGGGCGAGCCAGCTATCCAGACGTTCCTGGGTGAGTTCAGATTGATTGTCCTCATCAATGGCCAATCCAAAAAAGGTGGCTTCATCCTTTAATGCTCGGGACTCCGTGAAGTCATACCCCTCTATCGGCCATGCCCCGATCAAGGTTCCTCCATTGTCTAGGATAACTTCGGCCAAAATGCCGACCCCGTCTATAAAATATTCTGCGTATCCGTATTGATCTCCTAAGCCATAAATAGCCAAGGTTTGCCCTGTGAAATCAATGGTTTGAAACTCCTCAAAAAAATATTCCCAATCACTCTGTAAATCTCCATCGTACCAGGTCGAAAGGCCCAGCAGTAACAAATCAAATCGTTGAAAGTCCCCAGCTGAAACGTTGCACACCTCAATCACCTCTACCTGTTTCGCTTCCAACTTTTCAGTGATAAAATTGGTCACCTTGAGGGTCATACCAGTATCTGAGCCAAAAATGATTCCGAGGTTGTTCATGTATCAATGAATTAGTTCAATGTGCATATTTGATCTACCAACCGCTTCTATGTAAGGTATCAAGCGATCACTCCGCAATATACATAGTTTAGAATGATTCTAAACTGATTTTTGTCAGCCGAATTGCAGAAATTAGGTGATTCCACTCTTTTTAAAGGCTTTCTGTTTATGTGTCGCTTGTCTCTTGTTACGCTACTGTTGTTCTCCATTTTGGTCAATAGCTGTAAATATCCAGCAACCGAGCATCAATCAGGTGATTGTAGCCCTGGAATCACGGTCACTGAACTTCTTGATCAATCAGAGATGCTTACGGAGCAGGAGCCGGATATCTCTTTTACCCAAAAATTACCCCCTCAATTGATCAAACAGGATATGTTGCTGCTACATCATATGCTGAAGGAAGCCCACACAGGCCTGTATCGATACGCTTCTACATCGCAAGTTGACAGCTTATTCGATGCTTCTCTGTGTATTGCCGCAGATTCTATGACTTACCTGGAATTTATCCGGCAGGTAGCCAGAACCTTTAACACCATCGCTTGCGGGCATAGCGGCTGGGGGCACAGTTCGGCTTTTCGGCAGTTTCGTACAGATTCCATGAAGTTTTTTCCGCTTAGGATGCATGTAATAGGAGATCAATTCTTCGTGAAATTCAACAGCGCTGAAGACCTATACCTTCAATCCTTTGATGAAATTCGGGAGATCAATGGCGAAGCACCATCAGCCATCATTCGCCAACTCAAGCAACACATGTACAAGGATGGCAACAGCGGAGGAGGAGGCCGCTCGGAGATCGGCACCTATTTTCATATGGCCTATGCAAATTTCATCGATACACCGGATTCCTTTCGACTGAGAATTCTAAGGAGGGTTGATAGGGAGGAAGAAATCGTTGTATTACCTGCACTTCCATTGTCTACCATCAATGACCACTTACAGGAGAGATACCCTGACGAGCTCCATTCCCCTGCAAAAGAGTCACTCCGGTTGGAGGTAGACGGGCAGAATGGCTTGGCGGTTTGTACTATCGAATCGTTCAATACCGAATACTTGAAAGCAAGGGGGCAACATTTTGAGTCATTTATTGATTCCGTTTTTGAAGAAATATCTTCGCAGCAGATCAGCTCGCTGATTTTGGACCTTCGGGGAAATACGGGCGGTTGGACGGCCAATGGGAAATACCTCTTTGAACACTTCATCAATGAACCCACAGGATACATCAGCGAAGTAGTTTTCAAGCAAAGCGACAGCTTTTCCTTCGAGCCATTCATCCAACATGGCCCTGGCATCGTGGACACCTTTCAGCTAATGCCGCGAGCCGATGGACTATTTGAATGGACCAATTATCCTTCTCTGCAAGCAATTCCCCAACCAGGGAACCGATTTTCTGGTAAGGTCTGTATCCTAACGGACGATATGACGCGCTCTGCGGCTGCTGTATTCAGCTCCCTGATGCAGGCTCACACCGGTGCCATTTTCGTTGGCCAAGAAACAGGCGGTGCCAAGGTGGGACAAAACGGAATGGTCATGGGGGCACAGCTTCCTCATACAGGAGTATTTGTTCATTTTGCAACGGCCAGATATACCTGCAATGTTCCTGATAGTTCAGGTACCCGTGGAGTAATCCCTGATCACCTTGTAACTTCTACCATTGAAGACATTCGCTTAGGGAGAGATCAACAAATGGAGGTAGCCTGGAATGTGATGTTAGGACGCAATAATCGGTGAGATGTTGACTTCCTTAAGTCCTGTTCAATTAATTTCCTATATCGTCTATCATTTCATCCAGATTCTTTTCATTTTCAACATTGTCAGTAGCACCTCTTTGAAAAAACTGAACCATGAATTTTGAACGGTAAGTTAAAATGACCCCAACATAAATACCCAAAATCAACGTCACGGCAACCAGGAAAGAGGCCATATAAGAATAATCGCTAAAGTTGGAGTTCTCTACTACATGAAAGTTTTTCATCAGATGGAAAGCAAAGTTTATGACGGCCGAGAAGGCTATAAGCTTGATCAGCCAAATTCTTGCTGTATTATTTCTGTTAAGCATTGCGGCCGCTGCTGTGAAAATTGATATACCAATTATCGATTTTATAATTAACCAGGCGATATATAGTCGTGGTGGTAAAAACTGTGAAGAGGCATATTTCAAATAATTCTGATAATTCGCTATTATTTTGAATATGTTTAACACAGAACCCCAAAAAGTAATCAATAGCAGGATCACCAATATTGCGTGGATCCGCTTGGCATTAATATACTTTCCTCGATCTTTTGCATAATCTTTACTGAGTATTATTCCTGCGATGAGTAAGATAATGATATACCAGCCAAGCGATCCGTTATACACAAGTCGATCCATTTATTCAGAAATTAGGCTGCTCAGGTGTTGTAGAAAAGTAGCCAGCATTTACGGCAGTACCTTGTAAATTAATTGATCCTATCAATGATTACTTGATTAATTTGATAGGTCTTTGTCTCATCCATCTGGTAATTTACGATCCGCTTAATATCAATATGCAAGGGTATCCCTGGGTAATAATAGTATTCGAACCGGTTGTGGTCACTGAATTCGATTGACGCGTTGTTTATGATTTCTACCACTTTTTTCTTGGTTGAACCCTTCCTGCTCGCAAGTAGCTTTTGGGCAACCCCCTCCATCATCTTCTTTGCATCTTCTTCGTCCAACTTCATTTCATGTATCAGTACGCAATATGCATCATCATAATCAACGCTATCAACATACAACTTTACATTTCCTTTAATGGGACGCCCCCCAAACATATTTGAATAGGAATCTTGGTAGGTAATTTCCTCGCCTTCATAAAATTCAACACCAAAAGGGTAATGTATATACTGCAGTTCCTTCAATACGTAAATTTCAACCCCTTCCTTAGAGCCAAAAGTTGCCCTTAGGGGTTTGATAACCTTTTTGACTGCTGCTCGGTTTTCCGGACTTTCTTCAATGAGCAGGTCCATGAACTCATCGAACATCGCATTAAATACCTTTGCAATTTCTTTCCAGTTATCTACCCCCTGAAATTCTCCAACCTCCGAAATCCTGTATTGAATATCCCTGATCCTGTACTTTGATAGCCGGCGTGCAATCTTAGGGGGAATGTTATAGTCTGTCGTTAAATTGGTAGTATACCGCCATTTTAACAAATATCCATCAGGTGTAGAGTCTACAACGGTAATTGTACCATTATAGGTGGAAGAGTCATTCTTGACAAGTTTCTCTTCTTCCCATTTTTGAACCCTTTTGGTAATTTTGAATTCGAAGGTATCACTTGTAGACCAGTACGTCACAAATGGAATACCGGGTGCATCTGTTTGTGAATATCCCCTTTGGGTAAAACTGAAACCTAACAATAGGACTAAAAGGATAAGGAGGTTTGATTTTCCTGGTAAAAGGGAAACGGTGGGAAAGGAATTATGGTGCATGTATTCTAGTTCTGAAATGTAAAAAAAGGTAGTTAGTTTGGTTTCCTGGGCCTGGATGAAGATAACAGAGCGAGTATTGTAAATGAGACAGTTCAGACCCATAAATGTGCTCACAAACATATGCAGTATACTATATGAAATATAGGTATCCTAAGTCTTCGGATATCTGTGATATAAACTGAAATTGCTTTCGACAATTGGTCATCGCACTCAATCATCCATTGAGAAAAGACTAAACTAAACATGAACCCTAAACAAACTACCCGCATCAGCAAATTCCTCAGCATGGTCCTCCGTCATCGTCCGGAAACCATTGGCCTTACTTTAGATAACCAAGGCTGGGCCGATGTGGATGAATTGGTCCAAAAGGCAGGAGAAAGTGGAAGAAACATCACCCCCGAGATGCTGGACCATGTAGTGGAGAACAATAACAAAAAGCGCTTTGCCTTCAACGAGGATAAAACCCGCATTCGCGCCAGTCAGGGGCATTCGATTAACATCGATTTGGGCTACGAACCAGCCGTTCCGCCGGAAGTACTTTTCCATGGCACCGCCCAAAAATTCGTGGGAAGCATCTTTGCTCAAGGGTTGCAAAAGCGTAAGCGGCACCACGTACATTTGAGTGCTGACAAGGCCACCGCCTTAACTGTAGGGGGCCGTCACGGCAGCCCAGTCATCTTTGAGGTACAAGCTGGGGAGATGCATCGCCAGGGCCATAAGTTTTTTGTTTCGGCAAATGGCGTTTGGTTGACGGAGGAAGTACCGGTGGCGTTTTTGGTGAAAATGCCGTAAGCTTCATGCCGATTTGATGGAGGCTGGTTTTCTGCAGTATGTTGAATACGCAGATTATCAGAAGAAAATCTCATGAGGTCGCGAAGAAGTTGGAAGGGAGATTTTGTGAGCTGTAGGTTTAATTAGGTACTGTGTAGGGAGTATATGATACGCGGAGGAAAATTTGGGAATCAACCGTATTTTTTGGAAACTGTCATAGCTTAGTACTCCTATGGGACCATTGGGCAAACACTTAAGCAAGGACTTTGTTCCGGTTTGAATGGGTATTTAGGGGATAAATACGGAACTTTGGTGGGTAGGCTTATTGGGAATAACTGGAATGGTTCCGTTTAGTGAGATGTTGTAGATAGTTCAAATGAATTCAATTGAAACAAATATAAGTCGACTAAGCCTTCATGATTCTCATTTAGATAATCTTGAGAGAGATAGTGATTTGACTATTGCGACTTTTGATTGGGGGTATTTAGCTGATTATTTGGAACAAGGATATGAGAAAGGAATTGTCCTAGGTAAATGTAGGTTGAAAATACAAGGAATAAATAGCGAGGAGTTTCGAATTTACAAGCAGGAGGAAAAAAAATACGAAATTGAAAAAGTTCCCAATGACCTAACTGAATGCTGGGATGAAATAGCAAATACTGAAATTGACGAAATAAAACAAGAAATCGTTTTGGATGGAATGTTTACTCGTGCTTCTGAAAGCAACTGGATTGAATGGAAATTCAATTATGAATCTATTGAATTAGAGTGGTATTCTTTTATTACTGATGAAGAATGGATTAAGGGGATTCTGCCACCAAGCGCCCATAGAAAGTTAAACTCACTTCCTGCATATGGAGATATGTATATTCCAATTTCTGAATCAGGAAAACCCTTTTATAATGAGGGATTTGTAATTGAATTTAATGATGGAAATCAAACGTGGGCAGCAAACTTTCAACTAGGACTTTCAGATTTGAATTTCACATATGAATTCTCAGAAGAGAGAGTTTTGGTAGTTGCAGGAGGAGTAGCATATTTAATGGATCCTAGATCTAAAACCCCCATTAATGTGTTTGGTGGAGGTTATAAAAATTTAATCATCTATGGTCAAAATTTGATATTATCGGATGATGTCAGTGTCGATTTTATCAATGAAGATGGGATAATGTGGGAATCACCCCGGATATCATTCGATGGTATTAATGATTTGAAAATTGAAAACAGAACTCTAATCGGTAAATCTTATGATCCAATGAATGATGCGGATGAATGGGTCGATTTTTCAATAAATATTGATAGCAAAGAAGTTCAAGGAGGTAGCTACAGGAAATACTATTTGGATTCAGGCGAACCGATAAAGAAGAAGCCTTGGTGGAAATTAACATAACGTATTTACACCACTGTATACGAAATCACAGCTCCCTATCAGTCTTTACACTTTAAATATCCTTCGCTGCAACCTCAGGATAAAAAATATCTCTATAGAGGAATAGCATCACAAATAAACATACCTATTTTTGATTGTATTCATATTTCACTATGTTTATAGCATGATTGAACGCCTACTTTCCAACAGAATCAACGAAAAAATTGGCAGAGGAAAGGCTATCATGGTTATTGGCCCTCGGCAAGTGGGTAAAACAACGCTGATAAAAACGTTTTTAGAAAAGGAAGAATATAAGTTTTTCGATGGGGATGATCCGCGTATCAGAACATTACTGGATACACCGAATACCGATCAAATACGAGAATTTGTAGGAAACTACAAGGTGGTTTTCATTGATGAGGCCCAGAGGATTAATAACATAGGCCTGACCATGAAGATCATCATTGACCAGCTTAAAGATGTTCAATTATGGATCAGTGGTTCATCATCTTTTTCCCTCTTTAATGAACTGAACGAGCCGTTGACCGGAAGGAAGTGGGAATATGAACTATTTCCGATCAGTTGGGAAGAATTTGAAAACCATGTGGGATGGTTGGAGGCCGATCAGCAATTGGAAAGAAGGCTGGTATATGGCATGTATCCGGATGTGATAAATTCTCCCAATGAGGAGCCTGAAATCTTGGGGAATTTGGTTAGTAGCTATTTGTACAAGGATGTTCTCTCATACGCAGGCATAAGAAAGCCCCAAGTTCTGGATAAGCTGATCCAGGCACTGGCACTGCAGGTCGGCAATGAAGTAAACTACAATGAATTAAGCCAATTGGTCGGTGTGGATCGAAATACGATCGAGAAATACATCACTGTTTTGGAGCAGGGATATGTTATCTTCAGGCTTCCAAGTTTTAACCGAAATGTGAGAAACGAGATAAAAAAGGGAAGGAAGATTTATTTTTATGACAATGGAATTAGAAATGCAGTAATTGGTGACTTGGATAATGTGAGTTTAAGAGCGGATGTGGGCCAATTATGGGAGAATTTCCTCATTTCTGAGAGAGTTAAGCGGAACACATACAAATTCACGCTTGCCAAATCGTTTTTTTGGAGAACCAATCAACAGCAAGAAATAGATTACGTGGAACAACAAGGCCTTAATTTAAAAGCTTTCGAATTTAAATGGAATCCCAAGAAGTCCGCCAAAATATCAAGCACCTTTACCAAAGCCTATAATGCTGAAGGATACCTGATTAATAGAAATAACTTCAGAGATTTTGTAAAATAGACAGATAGCCATATCTGGCCTTTTCAGAGGTAAAAATCATCTAAATTAGCACTTTCAATAAACACCGATTATGGGAAATGAATGGATAGGTCTACAATTTAATTTTGATGAAAAGGTGGAGCTGGAGAACAACAAAGATTTAGCGCAAGGGCGGAACTTTTGAAAAGAAATAAAACGAGCGGAAATAAAAATAGTTACCCTCAATCCACAGGCCCAACGTTTCAGCCCCCAACTTATCGGACATTTCTAGCCAATTTATCGGACAAAAATGTCGTATATTGTCCATGTTTTGACATTCATGATGTCGGATAAAAATTATGACAGAAACAGAACTGATCCTGCACCTGCTAAGCAAAGGTGATGCGCTTTCCTCAAGGGAGATATTTGAAAAAATTCAATATGAGAAAAGTAGCCGAACCCTAGCCCGCTTGTTGGATAAGTTGGTAGCAAAAAATCTGGTAGACAGGGTAGGAGTGAATAAGGGAACAAAGTATTCTCTCTCCAAGTCATATGATATTTTGCATTCGATAGATGTAGAGGAATACTTTGCCAAGGACATTGATGAAAGGGAGATAATTAGCTCCTTCAACCATGACCTGCTCAAGAGAGATTTATATCAAGTTGAATTATTTACGGACTCAGAGCGCTTGAAATTGGAGGACTTGCAACGAATCTATTTGCGAAATGTCAGTGAATTAACTCCCGAAGAATACTCAAAAGAAATTGAGCGGTTGGCAATTGACTTAAGTTGGAAGTCCTCAC
>JBCDIQ010000024.1:0-27488 GCA_039024295.1 Bacteroidota bacterium
GGCCCGCCCGATCAGGTGGCTGATTTTAGTGGCTTCCGTTCTGGTAGCAGGAATAGTGGGCATACTGGGTGTTATTTTGATAGAGCTGGTAGGTCCGCGCTTTTTTGATAAAAATAACAAACAGGACAAGGTTGCTGAGGCTCCCAAACCCAAAGCTGCTGAATTGGCTAAATGATTCAAGGCAACCGAATATCTTCCCAACTCAAAGGTCATCCCCTATTTCAAAGAATCCCTCTTTGGAAATGGGGGACATTACTTGGGTTGGCACTCGTCATATTTCTGGGGGTCTATCTTTCCATCCGATTCAAGATGAATCTGCTGCTGGGATTACCGGTAGCTGCTGTTGGAGTCTTATTGCTGGTGTATAACTATAAACCCTTTTTCTACCTGTTATTGGCATCCATTCCGCCCTCGGTAGAAATTTATTTTGGGGGCTCCTCGATGGATGTTGCTTCGGAGCCGTTGATGCTGCTTTTTCTGCTGCTGTTTATCATTGAACTTGTTGCCGGTAGGCAATTTCCACGGGATAAGGTCATTAAGCCTTACCATATTCTGGTATTCTTATTATTGTTTTGGACCTTACTAACGAGCATTACCTCCTCTTTTCCTGAGCGTTCATTTAAGTTTTTGCTAGCAAAGCTTTGGTACATCGCAGCCTTTGTCTTTATGGCAGAGCGGCTGGTGAAAAATGAAAAAACGCTCAAACGCCTTTGGGCTTGTTATGTAATTCCCCTGACTGTACTTGTGGTCATTATCACGGTAAAACATGCAGGAGAAAGCTTCAGTTTTGAGTCCAGTAACCTCATCTCTGCCCCCTTCTTTGTAAATCACGTAATTTACGGAGTGACCACTGCCCTGGGTGTACCTGTTGCCATCCTCGCTGTCTATTGGTACCCTGCCAAAGATTTGCGGCGGTATTTGTTTGGAATCGCAGCTTTCATCATCTTGATTGGTGCTATCTTATCCTACGCACGTGGGGCGTGGCTGGCGGTGATTCTTTCCTTCATCTGCTACTGGATGATTAAGTGGAACCTTTTCAGCAGGGCCATTTACCTGGCATTGATCGTTGCGACCCTTGCTGTGGGGTACCTGATAAAGGACAATAATTTCTACACATTTGCCCCAGAGTATAAGACGACCATTTTTCATGAAGGAGACCTGGAGGGGCACCTATCAGCTACTTTTGATGGAACTGAGCTTTCCAGTATGGAACGTTTCTATCGCTGGGTGGCAGCCAAGAATATGATTGAAGCCCAGCCGCTGCTGGGTTTTGGGCCATCCACCTTCAACCAGGTGTACAAACGCTACACCGACGACGCCTTTAGGACCTACGTAAGCGATAACGAAGAACAATCAACGACCCATAACTATTTCCTGATGACCTTTTCGGAACAAGGCATTGTAGGTGGGCTTTTGTTCATCATCATTTGTGTGTATATGCTCACCAAAGGACAGCGGGTTTACTTGCAGGCCTCTACTCCCCTGCGAAAGTCTCTCGTCATGTGCGCCCTCCTTTCTATCGTGGTGGTGTTATTCCACTGCTTGTTCAATGAATTGATTGAAGTCAATAAGGTGGGCACCATGTTTTGGTTTAACCTCACGGTTATTCACGTGGTTGAAGGCTGGGAAGAAGGTGATCAGGTGGTTTCTTTACCCAATTAGCAGGCTTGCTGATTCATATCGAGCTGTGTGAAACATCCAATAAGGTGCAGGCGAGCAGGGTACCCACGGCCAGAGTACCTTGTTTTGGGTAAATTGAGTAAGGAAGGACAAGAATAAAGCCTTTTTACGGTGAATAGAAAAGTGAGGAAAGAAATGTCCATAGGCAGCGGACAAAAGGGAGGCATATCCCGTTATATTAATAGGAAATTTCTTCCTACTCAATTGGAACATCATCACCTATCTATTTTGAATAGGCCTAAAACTGGTAGTCACTAACCTTAACATAACTCAGCCCATACCATGAAAGCTACAATCAAACTGTTCGCTACGGTATTCATGGCCTGTAGCCTCCTTGCCTGGCCAGGATGTATTGACAGAGATCCCTTGTTCGATGGAGATTCCTGCATGGAAGATTGTATCGTTTTTGAAGGGTTCGTAACCGACCCCAACAACAATGTGCCGGTTCCTTCAGAGATCACCATTGAACATATTACCTCTCAGAGCATAATTCCTCGATTGCAGACCATCGGTAAATTTGACACGGATGCAAATGGGTATTTTGAATTCAGCTTCGATGGCACCAACTATGCAGATGGAGCCGGATATTTTGAAATCAGCGCCGTCCAGGAAGGTTATTTGACCACGGAAAATGACGGTAGAACGGTAACAAGTATTGTTGATTCGACCTTCTTTGATTCCCCTATCAATGCCAACATAGAGCTTCGTCCGGAAGCTGCCCTTGAGGTACGCCTATCAATTGCTGACCCCGCTTCCCTTTCTGGCTGGTTCACTTACCAGTACAAATATGGGGCTACCAAGTATGGAGTTACCTAATCTGAAGAAGGCATGCCTTCTAGTAAGACCAATACCCACCAGATCGGAGGAGACCAGCAAATCCTGATCTTTTACGATTACACCCAGAATGGACAAAAAATTGAGCGAAGTGATTCTCTTTACATACGAGCAGGAGAAACTGCGGTGTATAATATTGATATCTAGGAATAGACTCTAGAACAGCATCCTTAAGCGTTAATTTTCCTGATTGGGAAGGTATTTAGGCGATTGAAAAAATTGTCCTTCAGGAGATTTCATTAATAACGGAGAGTCCCGTTCAAGCCACAAAGAAGTAAGCAAACTCCCAAAAGGCTTGGATAAGACCAGTTAGATATGATTGGGGGGAGCTTTCCAGGAATCATTCACCACTTGATAAAGGGAAATGTTTTCATTTGCAGGTACCTGGACGAGAAGAAAAAAATTGTTGGCCTGTCAAAAAAATGCCAACTTGGCCTCCATATTTTTTAGTCAGGTAACCGCTAGAATTATTCCCCACGTCAGGAAAACAGGCAATCCCTTGTGTACCAAGTCGCTCACTTCCTGCGAGGGTACAATTCAGCAGCAGAGAACAGCTTGTGGCGGATAAAAACTCGTTGGTAAATGGTTAACCCAAAATTGCACTTCTCAACAGACTATTCGATCTCCTCTATCATTTATTTTCTCATCGGGATTGCACTGTTGGCTGCGCAGAGCTGGTTGATCTATGGAGGCGTGGAGGTATATGGCAAATTCACCAGCACCTATGTCCTTGCCACCGTATCTGTCTTTGTGGTGATCATTTACTTACTGGGAAAACGCAAGGCCCAACCTTTACAATTCCCATCGAAAAAAGGGCCCTCACCTTTCATTTGGGCCCTGGTCTCATCGGTAATCGCCTTTTTGTCCTATGAAGAGTTACGGAAACTATTCGAATGGGAATACCCCAACCCCGGCAAATACTCCGATGTGGTGCCTCAGATCGAATGGCTGTTTACGCGATTTGTAAACGGAGAGTATCCCTATGTTCCCCTCGAAAGTTTCTCCTGGAAACCCTTTCCGGTTTATATGCCCTTTCACTGGCTTCCGGTTGGCATTACCGAGTTATTCCACCTCGATTCACGCTGGAGTGGGTATATCTTGTTACTCCTGGTCAGTGGCCTTGCAGGCTATTGGATAGGGAAGATCAAAACTGGAGGGCTTTGGAAGGTACTCGCCCTGGCACTTCCACACGTTGGCCTCTGGTATTTCATCATCGCCAAGGGCATGTCCATGCCGGTAGGCTTTGAGCTGCCCATAATGGCTTACTACTTATTGCTGGGCCTGGGCCTGATAACCGGCCGCAATTGGATCATCATCCTTGGGTTGGTCTGTTGCATCCTTTCCAGGTATACCCTGTTCTTCTGGCTGCCCTTTTTTGCCATCCTGTTTTGGCTTAATCGAGAGAAGAAAGAAAGCTTTCGAATGTGGGGGATTGTTTTTGCAGCTGGGGTCATCTTGTATGTGCTCCCGTTTATGACCCAAGACCCCATGGTCCTTTTCAAGGGAATTGCCTACCACAACAAAGCGGTCACAGCTGAATGGGCAGGATACGGAGATCCGCCGGAATCGTATACCCACCGGGGAGGCATTTACTTTGCGGGCCATTTCAAAGAGATGCTGAACGGAAAAGAAGCAGCTTACCAAGCCAAATTCGTGCGTTTCATTCAACTTTCCATGATGGGCATCCTCTTGCTCGTGGGGTTTCTTTTAACGAGGGTCAAACAAACCTGGCACTGGCGACACCTGAGTTTGGCCATGCTCAACTTAATGGTGGTCACCTTTTACCTGTTCAGTCCGTTGACCTATCATTATTACTACCTAGTGGTGACAATCCTGAGTGCCGTTCTGGTGATGGATTTGATCCCCACGTTAAAAGCACCTCATGCTGACCCGACAGAATGATCAGCTCCTGCTTTAAGGATCAAGATATTGGGATTCAGAAAGGAACATCATCAACATGGCCTCTGGTTACAACATTGTGACCAGCACAAGGAACTGATTCATGCACTGCCCCTTTCAGGGGTAATTTTTGATTGTGAAAGGCAGTTTAGAGAATTCGCCTCCTATGGAGCCATAAACGGACGAAGCATAGCACTGAAAAGGCTTTCAGATGAGCTTTGGGAAAAATTATTCGAGTTCGTTACCAGCTACTTTGAAATGGACATGGAATTATTTGACGAATTTAATCGGGTACAAATCTTGAAAGGTAAAACCTGATGCTCATCATATACCTCAACCTTGAAGAACGGTCAACCGCATGGCCATCACAGCAAATGTACACGATCTTATGGCAAAGCTGTTAACCCTGTGTCTTATCCCATGCAAGCGCATAGATGCCAGGTAATTCCTACTCACATACGGAGATGGTATAACATGACTTATAGCTGCTGAAACCAAGTAATGATTTGGCCCATAAAGACAGAATGATGCCTAACTTTACCTGTTGCCACGGCCTTTTACCCAACCAATTGTAACGAAATGAGAAAACTAACCTGCTACTTCATCCTATTTCTGATCCTTGTCCCCTCCATTGTGATCGGGCAAAACCAGACGCAATACTATCCCTCTGGAAAAAAGAAATATGAAGTAAAAACCCAATCCAAAGGCTTTTACAAAGTCTGGTATTACGAAAATGGAAAAAAGAAATCACAAGCTTTCTTTGATAAAGCTGGTACATGGATAGGCATCAAAAGATGGAATGAACAAGGAAAACTAACTGAGAACAGGGACTTTGAATCCGAGCGGAAGCAAAAAGGAGCTGTTGATCTTTCCCATATCGCATGGCCAACCTTGGACAGCGTAAGCACCGTTGTTGTTTCCAGCAAATATGGCAGCTCTGTCCCTCAGGACATTAACAAAGGAGACACCCTCCTATTTCACTATAAATGCCTGGACTACCTGGGCTATGAATATGACAATTCATTCGAAAGGAACATACCCTTACTGATAGTGGTGGGGAACACCCAATTTTTACCCGCTTTCACAGAGGAGGTTTCAAAACTCAGCCCAGGAGACAAAGCCTACATCAGAATTCCACCAGCATACGGCTATGGCAACAAACCTGCTGGTAACTTCCCGCCCAATACAACCCTGGTATATTATGTGGAAATACTTGAAATAAGAACAGGAATCCCAAAGCGTTAACAGCAGTTGAGCCCTCGGTATTCCAATACCTGAGGGATCAGCGATGCGTCTCACCCCAAAGATGTTTTCCCGCTGGGACTCCCAATTTCTCAATCCTTCCGATCCCCTCAGGCAACGGAACCTTATGCCTTGACTTTATTGAACAGGAACAGTTGCTTCTCCTAAAAAGCGGTGCGCCTTTCAAAGGTGGTGTAGGAGCGTTCTCAAATGAGATCGAAGAGGAAGAAAATCAAAACGGCCCATACGCAATGCATGAGCCGTTTATCATAAGTGGTACCCAGGGTGGGACTCGAACCCACACGGGTCGCCCCATTGGTGTTTGAGACCAACGCGTCTACCAATTCCGCCACCTGGGCCTCTGGACATGCACCGGGCAAAACCCTTTACAAATCCGGCTTACAAAAGTAGGAAGCGGGAACTGTTTTCGCAATTTTTTGGCAGGAAAAGTCCCTATCACCGGAAGGGATTTTCTGTTTAACTTTGCCGGATGCAACTCAACCACAAAGTGTATGGGCAAGGCCCCGCCCTGATCATCTTGCATGGGCTGTTTGGTTCGCTGGACAACTGGGTGAGCCATGCCCGGCAGCTCTCGGTGGATTACACCGTCTTTTTGGTAGACCAACGCAACCACGGACGCTCCCCTCACGACCCGGCATTTTCCTACCCCGTCATGGCCGAAGACCTGCATGAGTTCATGGCCCAGCAGGGCATTCGTCAGGCACATTTGCTGGGGCATTCGATGGGCGGCAAGACCGTCATGACATTCGCCGACCGCTATCCCGACCAGGTGGATAAGCTCATCGTGGCGGACATGGCCCCCAAGCAGTATCCGCCTCATCACAACGATGTGGTGGCTGCCATGAAAAGCATTGACCTGGCTACCCTCTCTTCTCGGCAGGAGGCCAACGAGTTGATGCTGCCCTTGATTCCGGAACTGGGCGTACGCCAGTTTCTGCTCAAAAGCCTCGGCAGGGATGAAGTCAAAAACTTCCGCTGGAAATTTAACTTGCCCGTCCTGATAGAAACGTACCCCAACATCATTGCGGATACCCCTATTGGGTTTCCGTTTGAGGGCCCTACCCTATTCGTACATGGCGGCAATAGCCATTACCTGGCAGAATCTGATAAACCCGCCATCGAGGAGGTTTTTCCCCATGCGACCTTTGCCAAAATTCCTGGGGCTGGTCACTGGCTTCATGCCGAGAAGCCCGCGGAGTTTCTGAAAATTGTTCAGGGATTTTTGGAGGGGTGAAAAAGAAGGAAAAACGCTGACAGGGTTTCGAACCCTGTCAGCGTTTTTTGGGCCCCATTCGTGCATGGAGGCAATAGTCACTACCTCGTGGAGTCGGATAAACCTGCCATCAAGGAGGTTTTTCCTCATGCAACCTTCGCCAAAATCCCCGGAGCGGGCCATTGGCTGCATGCGGAAAAGCCCGCGGAGTTTCTGGAGATTGTGCAGGGATTTTTGGAAGGGTGAGCAAACAAAAACGCTATCAGGGTTCAGAACCCTGACAGCGTTAAATAATATCAGCATTCATGCTTTAGGCAAAAGCCAGGTTCCCTGTGGGAACTTCAATTTTCTGCGTGCGCTCCTTTAGCAACGCAATGGCCTCTTCCTTAGAAGAAAAGGTATTGTCGATGTTCAACATATTTTCAGCCAGCGAATCGTAGTCGCGACGCATCAGTTTCACAAATACCTGGAGGAAATCGATGCCATCAAATACGACGGCTTTGTTCTCTGCATATTCATGGAGGGTCTTCTGGAAAAACTCTGGATGCTTCGTCCAGTGCATGGCAGGTTTCTGGTGGTGGCTGATGTGGTAGCCGTCATTCCAGCACTTATGGTTGTACTTCACATTGATGCAGGTGATGCTGTTTTTGTAAGGGTTGCCCGGATCGCTCGCATCTATAAATGCATGCTGGGTCCAGTTCCCTAGCATCATGATGATGCGCGAAATCAAAAATGGCACCATGAATACCATCAGAGTGGCCTTAAAATTGATCAAGGACAAGACGATGCACATGGCGATAAAAGCACCTTCTCCAACGAGTATCTTCCGAACGAGTTTCGGGCGGTTTTCATGATGAAATAGCACAGCCAGATCTACCAGCCCGCGGGTCATAAAATTCCCCCAATAACGCAACCATTCCTTCAGGCTGTCCCGCTGGTAGGTCATCGTGGTGCTCAGGTCATCCGGCAGGTTATTTTTTGCATGGTGCATGTGGATGTGGTGGCTGTAGTAGGTCTCAGGCGTCTGGCCAAAAAACGGCCCCATCACCCAGGGAAGGAATTTGTTCATGAACTCATATTTCTTCACAAAAAACTTCCGGTGGCTTGTACAGTGAAGCATTAGCCCAAAAGGACCTTTGAACACAAAGTTGTTCACCACAAAATAGGCCAATGAAAGCACCCAAAATAGCCAACCCTCCACAAAATACAAGGCAACGCCCAGGGTCATCATGATAGAGGTGATTTTCAAGATGAGGTAGAGGAAGGGTAAATCTCGCTCATCACGGATCAACCCCAAAAGTGCCTTGTCCATTGAATCATATTCTTGGGGGGTAAATACCGGATCGTTGATCACGCTAAGTGTTCGCATATAGTTAGCCGTTTTGAATTAGGATTTTGGGAGTTGCCATCTGGCAAATCCATATGAAAAAAGAGATGTTTAATTTTAGCAAGTGCTTAGGGCTTTTCCGTTCAGAGGACCAAAATATATAAAAACTTTCAGATGTTCTAAGTATTTTTCTCTATATAACGCTTAAGCAATGTGCGGCTCTGAGATTGAATCTTTTGACGAAAAAATGAGAAATTGGCCATAAAACCGCCAAAGGGTCCCAAGGCCATTTTTGCCCATTTTTTTAGGTCAAATTCATCTTCATGCTTGACAATAAGCCCATCCTGAATCGTGAAGTTGGCCTTGATCCGGTTGTGTACCTTGCGTTTATTCGAACCGAAAACATAGTGCGCCTCCCACTTGGCAGTCCCGCCCACGGAAGTATCCTCCACCTCCGCGTGAGAAATAGTCAGCTTTCCCTTTGCACGGCTGATTAGCATGTGCCACATCGCTATGGCTTCTTTGCCTTTTAAGCTGCCAAACGCAGGATCGGTAAACTCCACTTCCGGATGGTAGCAAGCGGTCATGGCAGCGGCATCGTGGGCTGCAAAGGCTTCGTAAAATTGATGTATGAGGTCTGTGTGCTGAGACATGCCGGAAGGTAACAAACTATTGCTACTGAGAGAAGGGCAAAAACTCATTGGCCTTCTTCACCAGCGACTCAAATCCGATGGTATCCGGCTTGAAGCCCGCAGTAAGGGGAATGTCTCCTTTCTGGTGGTGGATTACCACCAGTCGATAACGGGGCGACTCTACTTCTTTATCAGGTCCTGACTTGCTTTGCAATTTCACCTGGGCAATTTCCTCCAGCGGGTATATCTCATCTGGAATGATGCGAAACCACCTGCTGCGACGGATACGAAGCTGCTGCTGTAACCGGTCAAAGACCGCCAGGCTGGTTTGTTCGTACCGAAAAAACAGGTAGACAGATAAGCCCACCAGGAACAGCCCGCCCCAGCCAAAGCCTTTTTTGGCAAGTAAGTCGAGGGCCAGCAAAAATAATCCTGCCAGTAAAAAGGTGGCCACAATCACCCGGATCATCACCGGGCGGTCCACCAAAACCAGTTTCTCTGCGCTATACTGCTGAACTTTCATTTGTCTGTGTTTGTAAAAATCCACGAACTTTGGCTGCTAACCCTTCGAATTGCAACATCGACTGCTCTGGACCGGAACTGACGTGTACATCTTGCCCATCATTCATCTGAATCCATAGTTCAATCTTATTCCCTGCCTTCCGTACTTCTGCTCCCACAACTGCATCCAGGTCAAATTCCTGAAGTTGGGGAGACCTGAAAAGCCGTTTGACAATCCGCTGCCCACGACCAGAAATTCGATCCATCACAAATATCACCTGATGCGCCAAAAACCAATTAACCGCAAAACCCAAAGCAACCAGCATCAAACCGTACACATAATAGCGAGTGGTGCTGAGTCGTGTGAGCAGCAAAATCAAGCCCGTACCGATCATCGCCAAGGTCAACGTATTGATCATGGTCTTTTTATTATGAAAAACCAATCGCTGATGGGTGTATTCGACAACTTCCATGTCTTGGATGTTTTGAAATGAATAACCCGAAACGGGTGCGAAAGTTAAGAAACTGTCATGATTTTGGCGTTTGTAAGGGAAATTCGAGCTTGTGGTTTCTGCCAAGCCTCTTTTTGCGAAGAATAATGTATTATTTTGAGTGAAAAAGGCGATGTTCAGGCTACCGAAGGGCGAGTTTCTTTCCAATTAGACATTTCAACATGGTTTCTAAGGAATTGCTGATGGACGCTTCATTTTTTCAGGCTGCACGCAAAGGGAATAACAGCCTGGGCCTGTTTTTTGTCACCTTAGGCTTGTTGATATTGGCCTTTTTTGTCGGACAAGCCCCATTAACCTACTACTTGGTCCAAGAACCTGGCACATTGGATGCCAATCAAGGGTTTAATCCCGTTGATTTGGGATTATCCCCTGCCTATGGCCTGTTCCTGGTAACCTTTCCCTTTATTCTGGGATTACTTGTACTGCTTGGAGGGGTGCAGTTGCTGCACAAGCGCCCCTGGACTTCTCTGATCCGTGGGTTTCAAAAACCTAACTGGTATAAGTACTGGCTGGCCTTTGGGGCATGGTTCCTCATATGTGCGGTAGGAGAATTGGTCATGTGGGCGTTACACCCTGAGGCTTATCATTTGTCCTTCCAGCCCAACCTCTTTTTTCCGGTCTTATTGGTCGCCTTTTTTGTCTTGCCCCTTCAAACCAGTCTGGAAGAATTGCTTTTTCGCGGGTATCTCTTGCAAGGCATCACGATAAGTAGCCAAAAACCATGGCTTGCACTGGCGGTTACTTCCTTGCTGTTCGGCCTGCTTCATGGAACCAATCCTGAAGTTCAAGCTATTGGCCCGATTGCCCTAAGTTATTACATTGGCGTAGGTGCATTCCTAGGGCTGCTTACCCTTCTTGATCAGGGAACAGAACTCGCTCTGGGGCTACATGCAGCTAATAATGTGTTCGGGGCTACTATGGTCAGTTTCCCTTCTTCCGCATTTCAAATGCCCACGATTTTCCGATCAGATGAATTTGACTTTCCCCTGATGATGGCAGTTTGGGTGGTGATGGCAGGGGCATTTTTCCTGTTGAGCAAAAGAATGTTTGGGGCCAATTGGAACTGGAAAAGCCTTCTTAGCTTTGAGGTGAATGATGAAGAAATGATGTAGTGAGTTGGTTAAAAAACGAAAGGAACCCCTAAAGGATTCCTTTCTATGCTTGTTACAAAAAGCTTCGCGTGTGTGGCAAGTCAACTGTAATTGATTACATCAAATATATGACTATTCTTAGTTAGAACCAAAGATTAATCAATATTTATCAATTAGATGGGCATAGAAACAATGGTTTTTAACATTTTTTCAATAAACCAATTATTTATTTAACACTTTGGCAAATCATCTCTGAATTAAAATTCGCTGACTTACCCCCTGACTATTGCCATTAATGCGAAGAATATACACCCCTTCCGGTAGCTGCTCAGGAGACAGATTCCACTTAAGCAGCTGACTACCAGGACTTAATTTTCTAAAAAACTTGTTTTGAACCTCTTGCCCCATGGCATTATACAAGCTTAGACTCACATCTGATGTTTTGTTTAAGGTTAGGAGCACATTTAGGCCCTGATTCTTTAACGGATTTGGATAAATGCTCAATAAAGACATCTCAATGTTCTCCTCAACTGAAGTGGTAGTTCCTGAACTCCTTGCCAGCTTTTTTGTGGTATACAGGCGATATTCTCCAGGTTGTAGGCTAATTCCGTCACTGACATTGGTGACATTGAGGGAATCACCGGTAAAAAATTCATACCACTTACCAGTCCGCTGAAAGGCAGGGTTGATTGTAGCTTGGATCACATCAAAATTGCCCAACACCGCTACATCCATGCTGCTGTGGTCAAGATGTATTCGCTTAAGGGCGTTACGCAGATCAAGCCGAACCGTACCAGTTTTAAAAGCTGGCTCAGAGATCTTCAACTTTGCTAAATCACTGAATACATCATATACTGCTCTCCGGTCAGGGTCCTGAAAATAATCCCAACGAAGGGGCTTCCTTCCCAGGCGGCTATTAAAGTCAATGCTGTAGTCATACCCCAGTTCCCCAAACTGCCAGATCATTTTAGGACCCGGAATGGTGAAGAAGAAGGTGGCAGCTAGTTCAATTCTGTCAAGGGAATTCGCTGTGTCTTTTGTAGAATAAGGTCCACTTTGATTTCCAAACTCGATGTTCTTAAACATCAATCGCTCTTCATCATGGCTTTCCATGAAACCCAATAAGTGAGGGTCATTCCAGTTTCGCACCTGATGGAAAATTCCGCCAAAATCAGAATTACTTCCATTATGGTAGCCCATGGTGGCTTCATTGTAATTGAAGTTGTGGTTCCCCCAGAACATCATGCCGTAATTGGCCAGTTCACGTTCTTCGGAATTATCGGCAAAGTGCTCTAGGATGACATAGGCATCCGGGTTTTCGGTCCACAAGGAATCTGCGTACAACTTCCAGAGTGCCACCCGATCAGCATCATATTGGTTCCATGCCCCAATGTTCCCCAGGGTATTTTTCTGGGTAAATCCTTTGCTCAGGTCAAAACGGTACCCATCTACCCGAAATTCACGAAGCCAATACTTCATCACCCGGATGGAAAATTCGCGGGTGGCTTGGCTGTCATGGTTGAAATCATTCCCCACGTTAAAATCATGCCTGGGAATAGGGTTAAACCAAGGGTTGTTAGGGGCTGGGCGGTTGTTAGCAGGGTCCCAGTAAAGCTCTGCCAGCGGGCATTGACCAAATGCGTGGTTCAACACCATGTCTTGAATGACAGCGATTCCTCGTGCATGACACTCATCAATCAACTCCTTCAGCTTATTTTCGGTGCCATAGTATTTGTCAACCGCAAAAAAGAAAGAAGGGTTATATCCCCAGCTGTCATTGTTTTCAAACTCACTGAAAGGCATGAATTCTATGGCGTTAACCCCCAGATTTACCAGGTAATCCAGGCTATCGATTACTCCCTGAAAGGAACTTTCGTCTGAAAAATCACGGATCAACAGCTCATACACGACCAGGTCTTCAATTGCTGGAGGCTGAAAGTTATTCACCTTCCATTGATAGGCTGGTTTATCTGTTTGGAAAACTCCGGCAATTCGATCTGTTTTTCCTGTTGGATAAGGGATCAAATTCGGGTAGGTGGTAGCGGAAATAAAGGGGTCGCTCCAGGGATCCAGGATCTTTTCCGAATAGGGATCAGCTATTCTCAATACCCCATCTACCAGGTATTGAAAGACGTATTCGAGTGAGGGATCAAGCCCACTGAGTTGTATCCAATATCGATTTCTGTCGGGGGTTACGTTCATGTAGCCATCGGATACAAACCGCCAATCGTTGAATCCACCGATGGCGAAGACGTGTTGCTTTTGGGGGGCTAAGAGCACCAGGCCCACAGTTGAATCATTGAGAATATTGATCCCATCACGCCATCCGGTGGGTACATTGGCAACGTTTGGTGCAGGTCGAGCAAAATAATAGACCGTGTCAAATACAGAAGCACTTGCGGTAAAGGCCTCGGCTACCAGCATATGTTCTCCCGGGTTACTGGCAGTAACATTGAAGTTCAAGGTCGCCTGATCGGTTGATGCCAACAATACATTGTCTTCATAAAACCTCAGAGAATCACCTCCATTTTGCAGCAATGCCACAGGTAGCGTGGCGTTAAGGTCAACGATTTGGTCCCGACCAACGGGTATATCAAAACGGACATTCAGGCCTGCACCAAACATGTCAACGAAGATGTCGCTTCCGTCAGCTGCACGGCCAACGTTATTGCCTGTCTCATCTCGAAACACAAAGCCTAACCTAAGGACCGTTTCATTTGCAGGCACATTGTAAAATGTCGGAATGTGGTAGCGGATCTGGTACACATCATTCCCCAGGGGAGTCATCAGCATCCTTGCATCCGCTACTCCCCAGTTTCCCTGGACGTGCCGCCATGAGGTAGGTGTGGTACTTAAATCTGTGATTACCCCCGTATGGGCATAGATTGGTGGTGAGACACCCGCAAGCTCTCCATTTCCCTGTTTAGCATCGAAAATAATGGTGACTGTATCGTTTTCAGTTGGAAATACAGGAATGGTGGAAACCTGTGCGAACGATTGGAAAAAAAAGCCAATACATAGAATTCCCAGTAAGGCTAAAGAAGTCTTGTTCATAGTTAAGTAGCATGAAAGTTTGTTGCACAATAAACGCAGAGAATCAGCAATTTAAGTCACAAATATAGAAAATGTAAAATATTTAAAACTTAATCGATTTCGGGATTTTAATATATGTTAGTTGATATATATCTTTGCCAACATTATTCTACTTAAGCTGCGCCTTGCCAGCTCTTTCACTTACTAATGACTAAACTATGAATCAGTTCTACTGTCGCAAGACGGTGTGGAGCTTAATGCTGTCTTTATTGTTGCCATTCTGTGCAATGGCACAAGGGACGATAAGCGGAAAGGTCCGTACGCAAGAACAAGAACCTGTGGTTGGTGCTACGGTACTGGTACAGGCAGGAGAAAAACGGCTGGGAGCCTATACGAGTTCTGATGGTTCCTACACGGTAAACTCCGTTCCCAGTGGAGATGTTACAGTTGAAGTAAATTACGTTGGATTTGCCAAGCAAACCAGGGTAGTTAGCGTTACGGATGGAAAAACCACCTCGCTTAATTTTTCCATCAAAGAAGAGGGACTTACTACTGAAGAAGTACTGGTTGTGGGATATGGTCGCCAGCTCAAACGAGATGTGGTAGGCTCTATTGCCAAAGTGGGCGGTGACCAGTTGAATGAAAACGTAGGACTCAGTGTAGAAACAGGCCTCCAGGGAAAAGCACCGGGCATCCAGGTGGTCCAAGGAAGTGGAGCTGCTGGTTCTGGTTCTATCATTCGGGTTAGGGGTACAGGTTCTATCAGTTCGGGGGGGGATCCGCTCTACATTGTTGATGGCGTCCAAATTACACAGGATCAGTTTTTGGGGGATGGAGGACTTGACGGTTTGTTTCCCAATGCCAACAATAACCCGCTTGCCTCAATTAACCCCAACGACATTGAATCCATTGAAATTCTAAAAGATGCTTCTGCAGCAGCAATTTATGGT
Organism: Bacteroidota bacterium; assembly: GCA_039024295.1. Lineage (GTDB taxonomy): Bacteria > Bacteroidota > Bacteroidia > J057 > J057 > JBCDIQ01. The sequence goes on from JBCDIQ010000024.1 coordinate 14,936, forward strand.
TCTCGTGGATCCAACGGGGTAATCATCATTACCACCAAGCGAGGCAAAAAAGGACGCCCACAGATCAATTTCACCAGTTCCGTTGGAATTGCCCAGCCTACCAACTTGGTTGACATGCTCAACGGGCAAGAACTGCTACAGGTCCGACAGGAGGCATGGGAGAACGATGGAAATACCGGGCGTGCGCCTCTTCCTTCCGCACTGGTTGGGGCTGGATATTCTTATGAAGATGTTGAGCAAATTGATACAGATTGGTACGATCAGGTAATCCGCACGGGGATTAAGCAAGAACATAGCCTTTCGGCACGGATGGGAGGCGAAAAGGTCAATGCCTATGCGGGTATCTCTTACACCAATACAGAAAGTTATCTGGTAGGCAACCAGTTTGAACGTGCTTCCGCACGTATGAACCTGGACTTCAAGCCTATTGAAAAGCTGGATATCGGAATTTCTTCTTCTCTTGCCAATACCAAGACAGACCGTGTCCGTCTGGAGGCAGGCAGCCCATTTGGGCTGGCCCAATCTTATGCCCTTCCGATTTACCCTATCAGAGATTCAGCAGGGGAGTTCTTTGACCTGTACAACAACCCTGTTGCTCAGTTGGAGCTACAAGATTGGATGAGTGACGAATGGCGGACCTTGAACAGCCTTCAAATCAACTTCCGCCCATTGGACAACCTCAACATTAATGTTACCGCCAACCTGGACTATATCGCTTACCAGGACTTGGTAACAGAGGATTCTCTTTGGACCACCGTAGGGAAAATTGACAAAATCTGGGACACAGAAAATTTCAACTGGTCCACCTATGCCACAGCCAACTATGACGTAAACCTCCCAACAGACAAGCATGTGCTTTCCCTACTAGGAGGCCTTGAATACCAGAATTCACGAAAATTTACCGAATTCCAACGGGTGTTCGAAAATGAAACCATTCCCGATGAGCAGTTCCCACGCAACAAGGTAGATGCCTGGAGATTTGCCAGTGTTTTCTTCCGCGCTAACTATAAATACAATGACCGCTTCCTGGTTCAGGCCACTTTCCGCCGTGACGGTTCATCTCGTTTTGGGCCGAACAACCGTTTTGGCAACTTCCCTTCGGTTGGATTGGGATATATCCTATCTGAAGAGTCTTTTTTCAAAAATGTAAAAGCCATCAACTTCCTAAAATTAAAAGCCAGCTGGGGAGTTACCGGAAATGCGGACATCAACTGGACCGAGCAATATTCGGATTATTCCTTTGCACCGGTTGACTTTCCTGGTGTATACGGCGGAGACACGATCCGTTTTCCCGTAAAACTGCCTAATCCTGACCTGCAATGGGAAGTCAACAACACCTATGACATCGGATTCGAAGTAGGCTTCCTTCAGGACCGAATCACCTCAGAATTTACCTATTATTATCGCCGCACCACGGACGCCATGATTCGTACTGCCCTTCAAGCCAGTTCTGGGATTGATCGTCTGGAATTCTGGCAGAACATTGGTGAGATTGAAAACTGGGGGGTTGAATTCCAAATTTCTTCGCGTAACCTTGTGAAAGCATTCAAATGGAAAACCGATTTCAACATTTCTCACAATAACAACCGGGTGATCAGTGTAGGAGCAGCGACACCTGATGCATTGGATGGCGGTTTTGGAGATATGCGTACGGTTCCAGGAGAGCAGGTTGCCACCAACTTCGTTATTCGCTACGTGGGGATTGATCCTGACAGCGGACGCCCTATTTACTTGGATGATGAAGGAAATGAAACGTTCGACTATGTACCTGCATCTAACCGTGTTGCGGCAGGTGCTGGCATCCCAGATGTAATCGGCGGGATTACCAACAGCTTTTCCTACCGAAATGTAGATTTGAGCTTCCTGTTCGTTTTCAGCCTTGGTGGCCAAATTTATGACGATGCAGCCAAGCGGCAGCTAGGCGTAGTAACCATGGACGATGCATGGAACTATCGTCGGGATATCCTTGACCGTTGGAGACAGCCTGGCGATGATGCAAGTTTACCTCGCCTTACCACCCAGATGACCAACTGGGGCGGCTCCGGAAACGCATGGCAAAACAACCATACCTTGTGGTTGGAAGATGCTTCTTATGTCCGCTTACGTAACCTCCAGATTGGGTATAACATCATGCCGGAAAAATGGAAGTTCATCAATAAAATCCGTCTTACGCTGTCAGGGAATAACCTGATTACCTGGACCGAGTTTTCTGGTGCAGACCCAGAGGTTGCACGGGCGGTATCCAACCCACAGCAGCGGAACATTGGAGCTTCTAACAACACCTTCCTGACGGCTCCTCAAGAGCGTTCTTATTTGTTTGGGGTAAATGTTGACTTTTAATCGAAAGAAATCATGCAACGATATAATATATATACCAGGATGTTCACCCTGCTGGCTGTAGGGATGCTCCTGATCTCTTGTGGGGATGAATTTCTCGAAGAAATTCCAGATGGTACGGTGACAGAAGAGGAGTTCCTTGCCCGTGGACCAGAAGACCTGGAAGAAATTGTTTTGTCTTCCTATGAGGCAATGGGGTTTGGAGGATTCATGGGAGGGGGTACATGGCTATATGCTGAACTTATGGCCGATAACATTGACCGCCGTTCGGCTGAAGGCAACCAGGAATGGCTGGCCCATTACACCCGCACCACTGATAACTTCCTTGGAACCACAAGGGGCCTCATGGCAGATGGCGGAAAAGTGATTGGCCGTGCCAATTACGCCCTAGGTCGCATAGATGATTTTACCAATGAATTTGATGGCAACCGTGCCAACACCATGCGGGGGGAATGCTTGTTCCTCCGGGCGGTAGGCCACTTCGAGTTGGTTCGTATGTTTGGACAGCCCTTTGGTTTTACGCCTGACAACAGCCATATGGGTATTCCTGTACATTTGGCGTACAGTCCAGACCCGGTAGACCGCGCGAGTGTTCAGGCAGTTTATGCCCAGGTGATCGCCGACCTCCAGCAAGCGGCCCAGTTACTGCCGGAAACCAACGATGCCAGCCGGGTACCGGACTCCATCACGCCTTATGCATCTTTTGCTACCTCATGGTCAGCGAAAGGCTACCTTGCAAAAGTTTATTTCCAAATGAACGACTTCCAAAACGCCTACCAAATGGCAAATGATGTCATTTCAAATGGACCCTTCACCTTTGACCAGGATTTGAATGCCCGTTTCTCTCCAGAAGGAACCCCAGAAGCCGTTTTCTCCCTCATCAGCACCAATATTGATGCAGATAACTCCGGAGGAACCCTCCGTGGGCACTACAGGGAACAAGGCGGAGTAGCCGCAGTGGCCCTTTCTCAATTTATCTACCAGGAAGCAACCCGTGATACTTCCGACAAACGTGGACAGAGCTGGTACAACAACACCGGGGAATTTATCCTGAGTACCAAATTCAAGGATGACATGATGCAGGTGCCACTTGTGCATTTGACAGAGCTCAAACTAATCCGGGCTGAATCCATTGCCGAAGGGGGAGGCGGGGACCTTTCAACGGCAGTCGGCGACCTGAACGATATTCGTCAACGTGCAGGACTTGACCCCATTTCTACTACTGCATCAGCAGATCGCGTAAGAACGGAGTCACGTGAAGAGCGCCGGCTCGAACTGGTTGGAGAAGGCAATCGACTGCACGAACTAAAGCGTCAGGCGGTTCTTAACAACCCTACGCTTAGAATACGTGGGTCAATCTGGAGTTGTAACGGCCTTGTTTGCCAGATTCCGGATAATGAACTAGCAGGTAATCCCAATATGGAACCCAACCCACAAGGAGGGTGTGAATAAAAGGTGTTAGGTAGTAGGTGTTAGCTTTTAGGGTGTATAGATTGTTCTACAATTTCCCTCCTAAAACCTAAAGCCTCAGACCTACAAAACCCTAGCTACCAGTTAATTGTTAATATAATTGTGTGCAACATACTAACTCAGCATAACATGAAACATTTATATCGCAGGTTGATGTGCCTTATGATACCGGCTCTCCTGCTAACTGCTTGTAAGGAAGAAGAGTCCTACGAATTTGGAGAACCTTACGACAAGATCGAAGGAATTAATGGAGCATTCAAGCTGATTCAGACCATCCAGTACGACGAACTCAGCCGAGCGTTTGACAATAGCCTTGATGTATCCGATGTATTCCTGGGAAGCAATTCCATGCAGATAAACTTTAACGGATCTGACTTCACTTACACGGTTGATGCCAATGACAGTCCAAACTTCTTAGGAGAAGGTGGAAGTTGGAAGTTTTTTAATCCGGAAGAGCCGGATAACAGCAATATCTACCCCACTCAGGTAATTCTCACCCCAAATGGAGGGTCTGAGATTATCCTTGCCTTATCTGCTCCTCCTATTTTAGCCAACCCCACAGTGGGCCTGAAGCTGGAAAAAGGTTGTGGTGGCCGAAACACCGTGAGCTATGACCTGATTTTTGAACGACTTAATCCGTGATGATTCGCCAATCAATGAGCATAACTATGAAAAAAATCATATCAGTTTGCCTGATGTTATGGGCCGGATTGAGCCTTCAGGCACAGAAAATCTACACAGAACCAGCTACTGGCGAGTTCACCGCTTCAGACAGCGTGACCATCTTCGTTGACATCAAACAGTGCGATTGTCAAGCCCTTTTAGGTTCTGCCGAGCCATTGTATATCTGGACGTGGCTCCCATTTGAGCACCCACAAGGTCACCCTCTGCACAATGGGTCTTGGACCCAATCCAACACTGCCCTTGAAATGAAAAATGAAGGGAACGACGTATGGAGTTTCAAAATGGTGCCTACTGAATTTTATGAAGTGGAAGAAGGAGAGGTATATGAAAAAAATATTCATATGCTGGTAAAAGCCCTTGATGGAGGTAGCGGCGGTGGATGTGATGAGAACAAGACAGAAGACCTGGAGCTAAAGATTGATCCTCCAGTCACAGAACGGGAAAAGGTTTACAGCTTCCCTGCCAAATCTCAGGATACCGTTCGTATTTCTCAGGATGATGTATTCACCTTCTTTTATGACAAGACCATGGAAACCAAAGAAAGCTTGCTGGACGCCACGGAATTCTTTGTATATGCCAGGGGTCAGCTAGATGGACAAACGGTTTTTGTCTCCAGGCTAAGAGATGTAATCAGCAATCCTGATCTGCAAATGCAGGATGCCGGAAATGGGATGTTTAAGTTGAGCTTTATCCCTTCAAAACTGTACAATGTACCGGAAGGCTCCTCACTAACCCAGCTCCAACTTCAGATTATCAAGAGACCGGAGATGAACCTTAGCAGTGATGACCTGGTGGATGGCACCTTCTTTTATGAATTGAAGTGTGATTAACCTGTCTTGACATCAAACAAAAAGCGGCTATTCACTCGGGTAGCCGTTTTTTTGTCTTTTTATTCCCATTCTTCCAATTCACGAAGACAGTCCCGAAGTTTCTCATAGTGGATTCCGTACAGTTTTTTCACATACATCCGCGTAAACCACACTGAAAAAAGACCATAAATCACCCCCACAACTCCGAACATAATCCACCCTTCCATTGGGAAGGAAGACAGGGGCTCTCCTTTATCCATACTGGCCCGGTAGATGCCGTAAAACAGGGCTGAAATACCCAGCAAGGGAGCCCCAATGGCAGTAAAGTAAAAATAGATATTCATGTACTGCCGCATGGTGCTCACCAGTTCAATTAAGGTACCCCTCAAATTATCTGTGTTCATGGATTGTTGGTTGAGGGCCTTGTATTTCACATAATAAAAGATCCCGCTACCCATCAGGTAAACCACCCAAAATACAAGTTCAATCCAATACACCCCCTCAGATCGAAAGGCTGCTCCGAAGCCGATTAACCCAAAAAGCAGGGCTAATCCTACTTCAAACCGGATGTTTCGGTTAATTTTTCCCAGAGCACTTTCGCTTTTGTTATGCAAAATGCGGTAAATGTCTTGCTCCTCCACCGCGTAGGTGGTAGAATGGGCATTGCTCTGTGCCTGCCATATATCCTTCAACTCCTCTAAATTCATGAGAAATGTGGGGTTAGACGGTTTTTGAGCTTATGCTTAATTCGGTTGAGTTTTACCCCAACATGGTTTTTCGTAATTCCCATGATATCAGCAATTTCTTCGTAGCTATGCTCCTCGAGATACAACATAATGAGTGCTCGCTCTACTTCGGAAAGTTCCTGAATGGCTTTTTTCAGGAATACCAATTGTTCTGCACGCTCGGTATTCACCTCGTCTGCCGGGAGCTGAAATTCCTGGGTAGAAAGGGGTACGCTCTTGCCTCGCCTTTTTTTCTTACGAAAACCAGATATAGCGGTATTTAAGGCCACCCGGTACATCCAAGTAGAAAGTTTGGAGTCTCCCTTGAAACTTTTAAAGCTTCGCCAAAGCTGTAAGGTGATTTCCTGAAATAAATCTTGGCGGTCATCCTCATTATGCGCGTACATATGGCACACCTTATGGATGATCCCCTGGTTTTGGGCGACCAAACTTATGAAGTGATGTTCATGGCTTTTCACCATACCTGATAAAGCATGTGTTTGCCGAGTTGGGGAGACAGCGTAAGAAGCAGACTGAACCAGGTGCATAGATCCAGAAGTTACAGATTTGCCCTGTTCGTCGCTGATATCCCGATAAAATTACAACAATCCCTAAAAAAATGGCAATTTCCTTTATTCTATTGCCTTACGAATTTCAAGCAGTCGTTCCTCATACTTGGTATTTCCCGTGGAAAGCTGCTGATCAATAGATGCAAGTGCGCCTTGCGTATCTCCGGCTTTTAGCAAATTGAGGACAGCATACCATTTCGCATCCGCTTGGTACCTTCCCATATCCTTGATAACTGTGTCAAAACTCTGGGCTGCTTCTTCTGAGTTGCCCAATTCCATTCGACAGATTCCCTGATACAGATGTAGCAGCATATAGTTGGGTTCTTTTTCCAATAATTTACCAAACCCTTCCTCTGCGGCCTTGTATTTTTTCTGGCGATACAGGATCATGGTTGCTTCAAGCGTGCTAGGCTCATTAACCCCACGTACGCTCAAGTAGTCCGGAAGAGGCGCATAATACTCGGTATACAAGGCCTGGGCTTCCACCGATTGTCCGGAACGGTTAAGCAACCAACCAACCCCAATGAGAACAATTACTGCTGCTGCAATTCCCATCGCGTATGTTTGCCATCCCTTCCGCATGGGTTTGACCTTGGCCCCATGACTCTGGGGTTCCGCTTTTGCAAAAGGATAAGAGGGCTTGGAAGCAACTTCCTTTTCCCATTCTGCTACCTTTTCGGTAAAGGTCTCTTCTTCTGCTCGTCGTATGCCACGAATTAAATCAAGGTATGCCTTCAATTCCTTTCGGAGTTCTGGTTCTTGTCCGAGTCTTCGTTCAAAATCAGACTTTTCCTCAGCAGAAAGCTTGCCTTCGTGGTACAATTCAATAAGTTCAAGCGTATCCATCATCAGGTATTTAGCAATTCATCAGCCGTGTAATCCGTGCTTTCCATCATGCTTCTTAGCTTCTGTAAGCACTCGTACTTTTTCTTCTTGGCTACTTTGTCGTTTTTGTAACCTAGTTCATCAGCAATGGACTCCATGGAAAAACGCTGGAAATAGTACAATTTTAGGATTTCACGACATTTATCTCCCAATTGTCCCAGCAAGGTTTTTACAACCTTTTCCCGGTGGTCAGCCGACTCTTGTGACAAATAACTCAGGTCAAGGACTTGAACTTCAGGAGCGTCATCCAAAGAGGCACTGCTCTTTGCATCTTCCCGGAAAAACTCGAACATGACCCGTTTTCCGATCCCGAACAGATACGTTTTAAGGGTGCTGGTCAACTCCTGAACCTTACCATCTTTTATATTGAAATAAAAAACAGTGAAGGCCTTTTGGTAAACCTGAACAGCACGGTCTTCGCTGCATTGGTAGGTTTTAATCAGGTAGCCGATAAAAGGTGACCGATACGATTCATACAACTCATGTAACGTACGTTCATTACCTTTCTGAATTTCCTGAAATAACCGCTGCTCTTCCGTTCTTGATCGTTTGCCCATTGATGATGCCAAAACCTGTATGGTAACCGAATAAGTTAAAAAACGTCGGTTTCCATAAAGTTAGTGTAATAAATTCAGTTGACAAATTGGGTGCCGATCCCTGGTAATGTGAAGAAATATCCTCTTTATTAATATCGGCTTTTCTCGTAAGTGATAGATTCAGCCTTAGCACGTGTTTTTATGCTGTCGAGAAGAGGTCTTTGGTAAGCAGCCTGCATGTCATCATAGTCAATGTCCCTGGTGGCATCCTGTATCAGCTCGAACTCTACCCAGTGTTCTTTCTCCCGAATAAGGCTGATTTTCTTCCAGTCAACTTCTAGCATATTGTAGGTGTAAGAGCGAATGTACTTATCCGTAACTACCACCCTGTAAGGGTTTTGGCTAAGGTACAATATCAATCCGTACAAGGGCACGGTCGCCCAATAAAAAAAGATACTTGCCCATAAATATCCCCGATCTATCCGTAGAAGAATAAAAATCCCTATCACAATAAACCCCGTCATTATTGCCAAACGGATAGCAAGGCCAACATACAACCAGCCGGATTTATTGGGTTTGCTGAAAAGCAGATTTTCACCTTTGGGAACCCTCAAAATCTTTAGTCCGGGAGTAAATTTTCTAAAAATGCTAGGAGAATCCAGGATGAAATAAGCCAACAAAAATCCTTCGGCAACCCATTGGGTAATTGGATGTTTCAAAAAGAAAACCCATCCTACGACTTTCAATATAATTCCTATAATAAGGAGCAAAAAAAGGGCGTAATACCTGAGACGCTTCATAGGTAGAGGTGCAGGTTAAATTTCTTCCTCCCAAACCACCTGATCGACAATTTGTTCGTCGTAGATGTGGAAACCAGCATTGAGATAAGTGGGCAAGGCTCCATCGTGATCCAACTCACAGGTATGGAGCCAAAACCTTTCTGGAGTGGGCCTTTTCCCCCAAACATATCGGATAACCCAATTTAAAAAATAGGTGCCAAAGCCTTGCCCTCGATAAGTGGGTTGTAGCCCAAAATACTGAAGCTTTACTTCACCTGGAATTCGCAAATCCAGCTCAGCAAATCCCAAGGGAACACCGCTTTTGTAAAATATGAGTAATTCAACTTCTTCATTACCTAATATCTCATCGAGTTCTTCGGTAGCGATCAGCAACCGATCCACCCAGCCAATGTCTTCCCCTACCGAGCGATAGAGATCCAGGTAATACTTTGAGGTAATGTGCTTAGTTCTGAAAACCTGTACATCTTTTCGGGTCTGGAAATCCAGAAGAGGTCGCTTTCGCATTTCCAGATAGTATGTTTTTACAGGTATCGTTTTAGCCATACGGTTGTATATCCAATGCTAATATACACAAATACCTAATTTAGGCGCATATTTCCCACTTTTTGAAGAATAAGTTGTCAATTTCATTTCCTCGAAATTCATGAAAAATGTTTCAAAATCGCGCTTAAACGATTCCACATAATAAACATTATGTCAACTCTTTTTTATAGGATGTAACAATTTTTGGTTTTTGGAGCCTATTTGGTAACTTAATTTACTAATTGAAGCAAGCCACGTACGTTTTCTCGACGGTAATTACTTTTCACACCAGTAAAAAGGGTAAGAAATGAAAACCTTTATGGACTTGAAAAACTAATTAGCACCTTCTCACTGAAACACCTAAATATGAAGCACTTATTTACACATTTCACCTATTTTAAACGTACTTCAAATTACTTTTGGGCCTGCTTACTGACCTGTATGATATTTGGAAGTACTGCCCTGGCCCAAGCTCCCGTCAATGATGACTGTACAGGTGCCCTTACCCTTCCTTTGGGAAGTAATACTTGTGGTGCTTTTGTCTCAGCAACCAATGTAAATGCCACTACATCCGCTCAGCTCTTTGGAGGATTTTGCGGAGGGATACAAGGGGGAGATGTCTGGTTTACCCTAACAATGCCTGTCAGTGGGCAGGTTTCCGTAGACCACAGATTTACCGGATGGTCCTCAGCTGCATTTGAAGTATACACCGGCACTTGTGCAGGCTTAAACTATCTAGGATGCCTGGATTTCAACAATGTAGCTCCAGGCATTCCCTTTCAACTCAACCTTGCTTCAGGTACGGTTGTGTACATTAGGGTTTGGGATTTTGGCAATAATAACACCGGTACGGTTGAACTATGTGCGGCAGAACTGATTCCCCCAGCAAATGACGATTGCGCGAACGCTCAAGTTCTCACGCAAGGTGCCGGCTGTTCTCCTACTCAGGGTACCGTTGCTAATGCAACTGCTGCCGCAGCGAATTGTATCGGCACTGGAAACAGAGATGTGTGGTACTCATTCGTGGCTACTTCTACCAATCCTGTAATCGATGTTGACGCAAATTTTGATGCTGTGGTACAATTGTACAGCGGCGGGTGCGCCGGTACCAGTTTGGTATGCTCAGATCCTGAATACATTGCAGCAACCGGACTTACCATTGGAACAACCTACCATATTCGTGTCAGTCCGTTTGCGGCTGGCAACCCTTTGAATGGAGACTTTACCATTTGTGTAAAGGACCTTCCGGGAGCTCCTGTTAATGACGCTTGTGCGAATGCAACCGTGCTTACCCACAACACCTACTGCAATCCGACCCCAGGAACGCTGGAAGGCTCTACTTCATCCGGGCCGGGTTGTGCTTCTCCCGGAACGTATGATGTGTGGTATTCTTTCGTTGCACAATCTACCACCCCAATTATTCAGTTAAATTCCGACTTTGATTCAGAGATAAATCTCTACAGTGGAACCTGCGGTACATTAAATTCTATTAACTGCACCGTTTCCAAAACGATTTTCACAAGCACAGTTGGCGGGCTTACCGTCGGCAATACCTATTTTATTAAGGTAACCTATCGAAACATTGGCTTCCCGGCAGACCCAACTTTTGACATCTGTGTATTTGAAAACCCGACTTGTGTGTCTGATCGTGCTATGCAGCCGTTTTGTACCGATGCTACTCTTACCTATCCGGCAGGAAGCTTCCCCTCCGGTGTCCCCCCACTAAGTGCCTCTACCGTCAATCCAGGTAACAACTACGGGTGTCTGTTATCTACGCCTAATCCAGCATGGTTCTACCTGGAAATTGATCAGCCAGGGAATATTGATGTCATCATGACCAATACCCAGAATGTAGATGTGGATATAGCGATGTGGGGCCCATTCGCTAACAAGGCCGCTGCATTAACAGCTTGCGGAACTTATGGTGCGCCTTTGGACTGTGACTATACCACTTCTCCTGGTGGAACGATGAACATTGTCGGTGCAACTACTGGGCAAGTCTACGTGATCTTGGTCACAAACTTTTCCAATGTCGCTACTCAAGTGAACATTGTCTCGGGAGGAGCCAGCACAGGTACAACCAACTGTAATATCATTTGTGACGATGCCCGCTTTAACTATGCCCCGGCCGGAGTTACCTCAGTTGCTCCCAACTATTGTGATCAAAATGGCAATTGGAATGACTATTACACCAATAACCTGCCGACTGAACTGGTTTTCTCGATTGAAAACCTGAATGCAACCAATGATGGCACTTCGGCAGACATTATCACCAATAACTTCCCTGCAACAGCAGGTGGCGTGTACCAGTCGACTGCCGGAGGAGGTTGTGCACCGCTGTGCTTTGAAATGGCAAGAGCCTGGAATGTCAACTTAGTGGGGGCCCTGCCGGTTGGAGGGGCAAATGTGCGATTCTACTATGATCCCATCGAGCTAACCCAACTAACTGCACAGGCCAATGCCTACCTAGCAGCCAACGCAGCCTGTGGTTACATTTCTACCGGACCTATCTGGTTCAAAACCAATGGTATTCCCTACACGCCGCAGGCATTTAATGCGTTGCCTGGAGGATATACCCAGTTGGCCCCTGTAAATGGTACTACTGCTAATGGCATCAATTACGTCCAGTTCAATGGCGTAACTGGTTTCTCTGGAGGTACCTGTGCGATTTGCCTTACCTCTCCCCTACCTGTTGAGCTAGTTAACTTCTTTGGTACAGCAATAGGTGAAAAACATCTATTAACCTGGATTTCGGCCAATGAGCAGGGGTCAGATAAGTTTGTGCTTGAACATGCCGGCAGCGACCTGGACTTCAACCCGATTGCTGAGGTAAAGGCTTTAGGAAATACGGAGCAGGAAACTTCTTATGAAGTGAAAAATGATGAACTCTTGGTTGGATCAAATTTCTATCGGCTCAAATCCTATGACCAATCAGGTGCCTACGAACTGAGTTCAACTGTAGAACTGGTTTACCAGCCAGAGGTAAATGCAAAACTGTACCCGAACCCTGCTTCCAATGCGTTGCAGGTGGAATTTATCCGAATCCAACATAACGCCACCTTAGAACTCTACTCTCTAGATGGACGGAAGATGTTAAGTTCCAGCTTTACCGCCCCAATCAATTCTACCCAGACAGTGGATATCCAAAAACTTCCAGCAGGTGTATATACTTATAAACTACAGGTGGACGGACTCCAAGCCCAAAGAGGCAAATTA
>JBCDIQ010000025.1:0-27426 GCA_039024295.1 Bacteroidota bacterium
ACAGACCGAAGAAATTATCAAGCACCCCCTCCAGCAGGTGGAACCGCTTGGGGTGTTTGAACCTTTGAAAGTAACCGAGGATTGGGCTTATGGGTTGAGAAATACCGAAAAAGTTCATGCTCAAGGCAGTGCAGCCCGTTCAAATGTGACACCTCCTCAGCTTCTCAATGGTTTTGAGGCGGGTAGTTCCACCAGCATTCCCAATGATAATGATATTGCAATATCACGGGATGGGATGGTGGTAAGTGTCACAAATAGTATACTCGAAGTGTATGATCCCAATGGGGTACTGCTCAACCGGGTCTCCTTAAATGCCTTTGGACGTACCCCTTCCCGAAACAGCTTCAAATATGACCCTCGGGTCATGTACGATCCCAACAGGGACAGGTTTGTGGTGTTATACCTGAACGGAAGTAATTCAAATGTGTCTCAGATTGTTGTGGCATTTTCACAGACCCAAGACCCAACCGGTCTCTGGCGGGTATATGCCCTGGACGGTAACCTTCGTCCCGGCGGACAAAATGTCTGGTGCGATTATCCAGCAGTAGGCATGTCAAATGATGAGCTATTCATCACTGGGAACCTCTTTCTAGATAACCAGCAATCATCTCCAGGAACGGGTATCTGGCAAATTGACCTCGAAAGCGGCTTCAATGGACCTGTGCTGAAGGTACAGCCATTTTTTCTCGGTGGAGCTTTTTCTATGGTGCCCGTGAGAGGAGGAAGAAACACCTACGGTCCGGAGTACTATTTTGTGCGCCGTGATCGGGGTAATATCGCCCAGGGGGGAGTTGTGCTACACACCCTTACCAATACCATTGACAATGGAGGTATTTTTACCACTCCGGTATCCCTGAGAACCAATTTGACTTCAGCACCGCCTCCTGAGGCACGTCAACCAGGTTCCAGCATCCTGCTTTCCAGTGGGGACGGCCGGCTACAAGCAGCTTATAAAGAAGGAGACAGGATATATTATGCCGGCGGGGTAGCAGCTAATGGAGGTCGTCCAGGTATTCTTTTTGGTACAATTCGTATAAGTCCCCTTAATCCCACCTTTTCTCGTGCCGATGCTCAGTATATCTCGTCGGATTCCTTGGATATCGGGTACCCAAGTATGGTATTTGGAGGATGTACGTCCAGTGATGGGGTGAGCAGCACCATTTTAGGGTTTAACATCAGTTCCCCGAATCATTTCTCCGGTGCAGGGGTTGTGTTCATTGACACACTTGGAGAAGCCAGTCCTGTGCTGATAACCAGCGAGGGAGAAGGAGCGATACGTTTTGGGCAAAATGGTGTGAGTCGATGGGGAGATTACACCGGCATGGCATCTCGATTTCCTGGGGAAGCCTGGATGTCTGGCTACCATATTTTAGCTGGTGGTCAGAATGCAACATGGATTACCCAGGTTCTTTCTAATTGCAGAACTGCTGGAACGACTACTTCCGTCGAGGATCCCGAAGTTTCAATTAGCCTTCAGGTGTTCCCCAATCCAACTCATGACATGGTCTACTTGACTTTTGAGGTACCAGAAAATGGTTTTTATGAATCCATTATTCGGGACCTGACAGGCCGGGAAGTAAAGCGGTTGGTGGGAGATCAATTGGTGACCGGTACTGTCCGGGCAGGCTTTAACGCTACCATGCTTCCCAACGGTCAATACTTCCTGGTGTTGGAAAAAGATGGTCGTCCAGTCGGAGGTAAATCCTTCCTGGTCCAACACTAAGCAACCACAGAATTGACCCACCAAAAAGGAGAATTCGCAATATTCACCAACTTTCTGGCGAGTCAGATCGTTTCCTTATAGCATCCTTAATCACACAGGACCTTTCAATTTTATCTAAACAGACTCACTGAAACGTATCAAATTATGATCTCACGCTACATTTTATGTGTCTGCATCATGGCGGCAGGCATCTTTCAGTCCGTTGCGCAACAGACCGAAGAAATTATCAAGCACCCCCTCCAGCAGGTGGAACCGCTTGGGGTGTTTGAACCTTTGAAAGTAACCGAGGATTGGGCTTATGGGTTGAGAAATACCGAAAAAGTTCATGCGCATGGCAGTGATGAAGAGCTTAAGCTACAAGAAGCTTCAACAGAACGTTTTAAGCGTCTTTTGGCAGATCCCAACCGTCCGGCAACTCGTAGTAGTACAGTAGATGCCCCCAGGCTTCTCAATGGTTTCCAAGGAAACCGCTACTCTGGCCAAATTCCAAACGACAATGATATTGCAATCTCCAAAGGTGGATTCATTGTGAGTGTGACCAATACCCTGGTTGACATTTACAATGTCAATGGTCAGCGTTTGTCCTCTTCTTCACTCACAGTTTTCGGGGGCAATGTCACCACCAATGGCGTCATTCATTATGACCCTCGGGTTATCTATGACCCCAACGCCGACCGTTTTATCGTCCTTTTCCTGGAAGGAGATGTATCTAGCACCTCACAGGTAGTGGTGGCTTATTCACGTACCAATGATCCTACTCAGGGATGGAATGTGTATGGCTTCCGCACAGATGAGGCTAATCTGTGGACAGACTATCCCCATGTTGGCATCTCTAACGACGAGCTGTTCATTACGGGTAACCTTTTCCTTGATACGGTACCTCCAACCGGAAGCCGTGCACGTGGTGTCATTGTTTGGCAGGCAAGCCTTCAGGATGGATATGATGGCAATACCATTACGTTGCAAAAATATACCTTGCCGGGCATTTTTACCCTGTTGCCTGTTAGGGGTTCTAACCTGACCACTTATGGCCCTGAATTTTATTTCGTTAGGAAGAACTCTAACCGGGCCTTCTTTCAGAACGACATCTTCCTGTATCGTATCACCAATACCATTGCTAACGGAGGAGTTTTCGACCAGCCTTTTCGGTTAGTTTCTAATCTGGGATACGCATCTCCTCCCTTGTGTCGCCAGCCTAATACGACCGACGAGCTGGTTCCAGGAGATGGTCGTCCACAAAGTGCCTATTTGCTAGGTGATAAGATCTATTTTGCTTTTGGAACCGCCTCAGCCGCCTTCCGGCCTGCAATCTATTTTGGTAGAATCAGGTTAAGCCCCGCTTCCCCAGCTTTCTCTCGTGTGGATGCCTTATACATTGAAACAGATACGTTGGATATTGGGTTTCCGTCCATTACCTACGGAGGTTGTTCCAATGCTGCACAGGACGAGCATAGCACGGTTGTAGCCTTTAACCTTACCTCCGATCAAGTATTTTCAGGCTTTGGAGTGGCCGTTGTAGATACAAATTTCGAAGCCAGTTCCATCCAGATTTGTGCAGAGGGGCTTAATTTTACAGATATTATTCCTCGTGGAAATGGTATTCGTTGGGGAGATTACACCGGTATCGCCACACGTTTCCCAGGTGAAACCTGGGCCGTAGGGTACCGAATTAACCAGCGTCGCCAGAATGAAACCTGGATTTCACAGCTGCTTACCCCGCGTTGTAATCCCCCAAGCCAGACCCCAACCAGCATTGAAGAGGAAACCTCTGCCATTACCAACATGCAGATATTCCCGAATCCCACCTTTGAAATGGTATATTTTGATTTCGACGTGCCCCGTTCAGGAAGGTATTACGCAAGCATCGTAGATGCAGGTGGAAAGACTGTAAAAGAACTGGTGAATACGCGC
This sequence comes from Bacteroidota bacterium, assembly GCA_039024295.1. GTDB lineage: Bacteria > Bacteroidota > Bacteroidia > J057 > J057 > JBCDIQ01. The sequence goes on from JBCDIQ010000025.1 coordinate 3,635, forward strand.
CTGGCAGAAGGGAAAGCAAAATTGAGTTTTAACGCTGAACCCCTGGCAAATGGCATGTACATGATCATGATCAAGGGTCCGCGGAATACCTTGACAACGAAAAAATTCATGGTTCAACACTAGGCCATGTTATTAAATTGATATAGAATATTGATGGGGTAACTCCCTGAAAAACAAACGGCTTGCCAATTTTGGTGAGCCGTTTGTTGTTTTTTGAATGGCTTGGCGGTAAATCATTAACACATCTATAACCTACACACTCAAAACTGGTAATAAAGGTGTTCTACCTTGCACCCACTGCACTGTATTTTAAGTTTCGCTCAAGGGTCTTCCTCAGTTTCTCAACAACCCATTAAAACCTAAAAAACCAATGAGCAAACGGATTACATTCTTATTCCTGGTATTACTTACCGGGACAGAATGTCTCATTTCAAATCTCCAAGCCCAAGGCGTGACTACTTCCGCCATGTCAGGCGTGGTACAAGACGAAAAAGGGAACGGATTAGAGGGTGCTACGGTGATTGCTACTCACACCCCTTCAGGTACCCGTTACGGGGCAATATCTCGCAATAAGGGATATTTCAATTTTGCCACCCTGCGTGTAGGTGGGCCATACGAAGTCCTTGTTTCCTATGTCGGCTTTGAGGATACCAAAGTCAGTAACCTCTACCTCGCCCTTGGCCAAACCAAACGTGTTTCGGTTAACATGAAGTCCAAGGATTTGAACCTGGGCGAAGTACTTATCACCTCCTCTGCCAATCCCCTGATTGACGATGAAAAGACGGGGGCTGAAACCAAGATCAATGAACGGGAAATCAATTCTCTGCCCACCATTAATCGCGACCTTCAGGATTTTACCCGTTTAACCCCTCAGGCAAACGTTAGCCAGGAAGGAGTTTCTATTGCGGGTGCCAACAATCGTTTTAACTCTATCTTCATCGATGGTGCCGTTAACAATGATGTATTTGGCCTGGCTTCTTCCGGCACCAATGGAGGCCAAACGGGCGTAACGCCTATCAGCCTGGATGCCATTGAGCAGCTCCAGGTCGTGGTGGCTCCCTATGATGTCAAGTTTGGTGGCTTTGCCGGAGGAGGGATCAACGCTGTTACCCGCAGTGGTTCCAATGAAGTGGAGGCTTCCGCCTATTGGCTGTTTCGCAACGCCAGCATGGTAGGAAAAACGCCGGATGTATTTGGTGACCAATATCGCGATGCAGATGATGAAGGGCGCGAATTGATTCGTGCTAACCGTGAGCGTGTAGCTCCTTTTACAGCTAACACCTATGGCCTTCGTGTGGGTGGACCGATCATCAAGGACAAGTTGTTCTTTTTTATCAGCGGTGAGCAGCAGCGTGATGAGACGCCCAATCCATTTGATTTTGGAGATTACATCGGCGATGCTTCTTTGGAAGATTTGACCGCTTTTGAAAATCGTTTGGAAGAGTTAGGCTGGTCAAGTGGTGGATTTCTGAATAATACTGATGAGTTAAATTCAGATAAATTGTTGATCCGTTTGGATTTCAATGCGAACGAAAACCACAAATTTACCCTTCGCCACAGTTACACACGTGCAGAAAATATCAACCCAGGACCTTCAACCCGGACCCGGATTGACTTCTTTAACAACGGGGTTTTCTTCCCAAGTACCACCAACTCTACCGCATTTGAGTGGAACGCAACCTACAATAACATCAACAACCAATTGATCGTGGGCTATACTTCGGTACGTGATGATCGTGATCCTTTGGGCAGTGATTTTCCCTATATCGTCATCAACGATGGGGCAGGTGAAATCCAGGCGGGTTCTGAACCTTTCTCAACTGGCAACCAGCTTGATCAGGACATAGTGACCCTGACCAACAACTTCAACTATTATATGGGCAACCATACATTTACCGTTGGTACTCACAATGAATTCTTCTCTATTTACAACCTGTTTTTACGCCGGGCATATGGAGAGTACCAGTACAACACCATCGATGATTTCCTGAATGGGAATGACCCCACGCGGTACCGTCGGGGCTACTCCTTGGTAGACGACATTCCGGGAGACGGCTCCGCCGCTGCTGCAGAATTCAACGCCATGCAGCTTGCATTTTATGTACAAGACGAATGGCAGGCAACTCCAAAATTGAACTTGACCTTCGGGCTTCGTTTGGACATTCCACTTTTCTTGGACGACCCACAGGTTGATGACAACTTTAATGAGGTGACCATTCCTGACATTGAAGCTGTGGCAAATGACGGTTCTGTTCCAGCAGAGTTCCGCGATGTTTACAACTTGCAAGGTGCTAGGGCTGGTGATATGCCTTCTGCAGGGATCATGTTCGGGCCTCGTGTCGGGTTTAACTACGATGTTACAGGAGAAAATACCACCCTCATTCGGGGTGGGGTAGGAATCTTCACCAGCCGTATCCCATTTGTATGGCCAGGTGGGGCCTTCACCAACAATGGGTTGACAATTGGGGGGGTAGATGTGCGTAACCCGGACATTGATTTCCGTCCAGAAGTAGACAACCAGTATACCAATACCGATTTTGGCCTTCAGGATGCGATTCCTTCTGGCCAGATGGACCTCTTTGCTGACGGATTCCAATACCCTCAGGTACTGCGGGCCAGCCTGGCAGTTGATCACCAATTGCCAGGAGGATTCGTGGGTACCCTCGAAGGTATCTTCACCAAAACCCTCAATAACGTGGTGTACTACAACCTCAACATCAATGCCCCAACCGAAACCTTGGATGGGCCTGACGGACGTGCCTTTTACCCCGGTGACCGCATCGACAATACCTATTCTGATGTCATCCTTGCGGATAACACCAACGAAGGCTATACCTTCAATGTAACTGCGCAGCTTCAGAAATCTTTCAAAAACGGTTTTTCTGGTAGCTTGGCTTACACCTACGGTACCACACGGACCCTGAACGACGGTACTTCTTCTCAGAACTCTTCTCAGTGGCGTTTCACAGAAAACGTAAATGGTGCCAACTACCTGGACCAGTCTTTTTCAGATTTTGACCTGGGGCACCGCATCGTAGGGTATGTTTCCTATCAAGCACCTATCTTCCGTTCTGCGCCTACTACCTTCTCTCTGTTCTACAGTGGTCAGTCAGGAACCCGCTTCTCCTACATTTATGACGATGGTGGAGATTTGAAGAATGATGACTTTGCGGAAAATGCGCTGGTATATGTGCCAGGAAGCCAGGAGGAAATCATCTTTGGAGAAGAAATAAATGACAACTTATTGATCTATACACAGGTTCGCCAGAACCAGGAATGGGCTGCTCTAGATGAATTTATCAGCCAAGACCCGCACCTTGATGACCGTCGGGGAGATTATGCGGAGCGTAATGGCTCTCGTCTTCCATTTGAAAACATCCTGGACCTTCGCATCATGCAGGATTTTTATATCAATGCTGGCAAAGGCAATGACAAGCACCGTTTCCAGGTTTCTTGTGACATTCTGAACTTTACCGCTCTGCTTGGAGATGCTTTCCGTACCAACCTGGGCCGTCAGTACTTTGTGTCCAATGACAACTTTCAGCTGTTGAGTTTTGAAGGCTTCACCCAGACCGAGGGGGGAGATCGTACCCCTGTGTACTCGTTTCGCGAACCTACCGATGCCGATGGTAATGTGGAGCGTCGTGAAATTTTCACCCTGGACCAATTTGCTTCTCGCTGGCGGATGCAGTTTGGCGTGCGCTACTTGTTTAACTAATCTAGTGCTTTTGGTTTGACTTATGTATTGCCTCTGGGATTTTCCCGGGGGCTTTTTTGATTGAGGGCCATTCTGAAAAATGATTTAAAACTGATTTGCCAGTCTTCTTGATTTTTGTACTCCTTTCTTTGGTATCTATACCTGCCTTGGGGAGCGGGGTACTTTTGATTTGTCCTTCAAAACAAGGGTGCATTGCAAAGAGAACAACACCATTTTTTAACTCATTAATCTCCGTGCATCATGAAGTATTCAATTGGCATATCACTGGTGGGTAGGGTAGGTATAGAACCAACTGCTAATGGATTTTCTTTTTATCATACAGAAAAAAAGTGGGAACTAGCACATGAGGGGCTGACAATAAAAACGGTGAAGGGGACCTACAGTCATCCAAGGCTAGATTTGTGAAAATTAGGATGGGCAACGAACCCTCCGCCGTTATCCTAAATGCGTATCCATCTCCGGTCGGAGGCCGGAGGTACACTTTATACAGGATGATGAATCCCAAACGATCAAAAATCACATATCCTAACTTGGAAAACCATAATATAACCTGCAAATTCTTTGGAGAAATAACACTGGCCGATTTACAGCAGGTTCTGGAAGAGTTTTGGGTGTAGGTTAGAACCGAGATTCCCAAAAATTGACGGAAATCGTCGGATGGAGTTGCATAGCTTTGTAGGGAACAATGATCCTTCGAACAGATTGATTTCACATGATCTCGATAATCTTTTAAGAAGATTATCTCGTTTGAAGGTTCATTTCTCATTCAACTCCCAAAACCACTTTTCCGACATGAGAAGCCCGTTAAAAAACACCTTGAGTCTTTTGCTTATCGCTTTTTTATTTCTGCCTATGTCAGGCATAGCCCAATTGAATGTCAAATGGGAACAAAGCCTTCCAGGCGGCATCCAGTGGCAAACCATCACCTCTCTTGGAAACTTGATTATTGCCTCTGGGTCGTCCTTGCAACGAATTGACAGCGAAACTGGTGAAGTCAAATGGAGCAAAAAACAATTCGGTAATTTATCCGAAAGCCAGGTAGAGGAATTACCAGGAAGCCCATTTTTGAAGATCAAATCCGGCAATGCATTTATGCTAATGGATGAGTTTTCGGGAGACATCGTGTTTGACCCTGCGAAAGCTGGTATCTCCGAGGTAAAAGGCTACTACATGTTTTACAACATGGGGGCCATCCTGATAGATGGCATGGCCATTTCAGGAGAGCAGTCGATATCCCTGATCAACATGGCCGATGCCAGCGTGAAATGGAGCATAAAAGAAGATGTGGGCCGCATCATCGCTGCAAATGAGTTGGGGAATGATGAAATTCTCCTTACAGATTTATTCGGCATGAGCAAGGTCAAAGCCTCTAGTGGAGAGTTCATCTGGAAGGGAGGATCCGGAGGCGACAAGAAAAAAGATGAAGACGGGGGAAAATTTGGAAAATTGATGCAGGAGTTTGCAAAAGAAATGGTGGAAGAAGCTGTGAAAGACGAAGACTTTAACGCAGCATTTTTCCATCGTCCGGGAGATGGCATCTGCTTTTTTGCTGGGGAAAACAAAGATTCAAGAACCGAAAGCGTCCCTGGCGAGGGCATGAAGGAAATTCCTTACACCTACTATTCCTTTGCAGCGTTTAATGTGCAGGATGGCAGCCAACTGTGGGGAGATTTGGACATTGAAGGACAACTGGGACAGGTTACCTACCGGGAAAATGGCCTGATGATCGTGCCTACCCTACCGAATATGCCCTTGAATGTCTACAACTACCAGACAGGACAAGGTATGTGGGGACGAGGTTTTTATCCCAAGGGCGTTGTGGCAGATTTTCTCGACACAGAATCGGGCTTATTAATTGCTTCTGAACAATCCAACAAAAGTTACCTGCAATTAATCGATCCAAAGACAGGATCAAAGGTCTACAAAAGGCCCACAAAGGTGAATGGAACCATTGCAGGGATTGTACCATTAAGCAATGCTGTTTTATACCTCACCAGTTCTGAGATCAATATCCTCGATATTACCAAAGGAGAGTTGAAGTGGGACAAAGGCATCAATTCTACCCCAAGTCTAACCGGAAAAAAGGGAGACATGATCTATGCATTTGATACCAGAGAAAGGGTTGTCAAAACCATAGACCTAACAAGCGAAAGCTTCAAGAACCTGACTGCCGAAAAGCTGACCTTCCAGGGAAAGGAAAGCCCCAATAAATTAGAAGTAATGGAGGACGGAGTACTGCTGTATTCCGATCAAAACATCGCCAAATACAGTTTTGATGGAACCTTGCTGTTCAACGAATTTTACGAAGCTCCCAGGGAGTCACGTTTCATGCAAGCTTTGTTGCTGGCAGATGCAGCCTATGCCTCTTATGTTGCCGCCCAATCCTATTATGTTGCTGCCCATATGGGGAACGCAGAAGCAGAACTCAGGGGCCAAAGTGCCGGTGGCAGCCAACTTGCCGGACAATTCAAGGATGTTTATGCAGACCTTGGAGAGCAAGCTTCGAGCTACGCAAAAGAAGCTGCCAATGCTGCCTTTAAGCGTCAGAAGGCTACCCAGTCTGGAAAAGACTTCAACTTCATCCTCACTAGACAGGACAAGATTGTGAAACTGCTTCAGGTAAGCAAAAAAACCGGGAAGGCCGAAGGAGCAATTGACCTGGGCCGGGACAAAAACCCCAGCTATACCATCGACAATTTCTCTGGAACCGTTTACCTGAAAAAAGGAGACAATGGCTTAGTTTCTTATCAAGTAGGCCAGCCATAGCCCTTCCACGAAACACGGGTTTTTTATTTGCCATGGTACCAATTAGGTGCTGTGGCTTTTTGCTTTTTATCAGGCGTATATAAACGAGAAAAGTGCTCTTCCTCCTTATAAGCTTTGTGTTTTGGGTGCTTTTATATGAGGGAATTTTAATATAAATCAGCCATATTTGTTTGGTTAGTCCGCAAAATACCCGCTTTTCCCGAAAGGAAATATGATGTGTAAAGGCTTCTTTTACATGACTCGGACTAAGTGAAAGGAGCTCAAGGTTGATAGACAAGCATAATCCATAAAACCCTCAGTAACTCATGATCATCACGAAAGGCATCAGCATCCTGAAACTCATCAAGTGGACGGGGCATCATATCATTTGGTTGAGTGCCATGATGGCGACTGTGGCAGCACTGTACCATTTCAAAATTATCAGTATCACGATTCCGTGGCTGCCAGTTTCAGTCATCGGCACAGCAGTGGCTTTTTACACAGGGTTTAAAAACAACCAGTCTTACGACCGCATGTGGGAGGCGCGAAAAATTTGGGGCGGCATCGTAAATGACAGTCGTACCTGGGGCATGATGGTGGATGGGTATGTCTCCAATTTATTTACCTCCATAGGGGTAAGTCAGGGGGAACTCCATGCCACCAAGCAGCGGTTGATCTACCGTCACATTGCTTGGTTGTATGCTCACCGCAGCCAGTTGCTAATTCCAACTTCCTGGGAGCACATCAGCCAAGAAGGTCCTGTTTCCAGACACGCAGCGTATTACCAGAAAAATTTTGGGATTGGCCTGCTGGATGATGAAGTGACGCGGACGGAGTTGACCTTGTTTTTACCAGAAGACGAGTATGATCGCATGATTCACTATGCCAACACAGCGACACAAATCATCAACGAGCAGTCGCGAGACTTGGCTAAGCTTCGAGAGGAAGGCCTAATCGATGATTTCCGGCACATGGAGATGGGCAATGTCCTCAAGAGTTTCTACACCTTACAGGGGAAAAATGAACGCATCAAAAAGTTTCCGCTACCGCGCCAGTACGCCAACATGAGCCGGTATTTCACCGCTATCTTCATTTTATTCCTTCCCTTTAGCATGATCCCTTCTCTGATGGAATCAGGAGATTTAGGCTTTGCCTTGTCCATCCCCATTACTGTTCTGATCGGGTGGATTTATGTCATGATGGAAGTGATAGGAGATTATTCGGAAAACCCTTTTCAGGGAATGGCCAATGACATCCCTATGATGTCCTTGTGCAGGACCATTGAGATTGACCTGAGGGAAATGCTGGGAGAAACAGAACTTCCTCCTGCTGTTGCTGCACAAGAAGGGGTATTGATGTAGTAAAGAGCAGTTTTTCAACCGGTTTTTTACAAAGAAGGAAAACGCAACTGTTAAGATTTTTTGGCATTTTCGTTTTCAGGAAACATCCAAACCAATTGGGTGTAAAGGGGATTATTTCATGAGTTTTCCCTTTCCTTTCACCTTCAGAATACCACGTTGATGAACTCAAAACTAGCCACCCTGATTGTGAGCATCGCGATGCTCAGCTGCACCCAATCTCCACGACAAGAAACCACCGCCTCTCCAGAGCCTTCTCCGGTAGATGAACCAGTAATGACTTCCATGCTTGGAAAAACCTCCACCATCTACACCACGGCAAGTAAAACCGATCTCCGACTCACGCAGACCGGTACAGCTACTTTTGCCGAAGCAGCTCAACCCCTGGAAAATGAAGTTTCGGTCTTTGTTAATCCGAATAAATCCTTCCAGACCTTTTTGGGAATAGGCGGGGCCATCACCGACGCTTCTGCGGAAGTATTTGCTAAGCTCCCGGCTGAAACCCAGCAGGAATTGCTCACCGCTTATTATGACCAGGAGAAAGGCATTGGGTACTCTTTATGCCGCACCCCCATTCATAGCTGCGATTTTAGCAGTGCCAGCTATACCTACATCGAGGAGGGCGATAAGGAGCTAAAAACCTTCAACATCGACGCTGACAAGCAATACAAAATCCCATTGATCAAAAAGGCCATTGCAACTGCGGGGGGAACCCTGATGCTGTATGCCAGTCCGTGGAGTCCTCCAGCCTTCATGAAGGATAACAACAACATGCTCAAGGGCGGCAAACTGCTCCCAGAATACTTCGATACCTGGGCAAGGTATTACACGAAATTCATCAAGGCCTATGAAGCCGAAGGTATGCCCATCTGGGGCATCACCATTCAGAATGAACCCATGGCCGTTCAGCGGTGGGAATCCTGCATTTACACGGCCGAAGAAGAACGTGATTTCCTGAAAAACCACCTCGGGCCCATGATGGAAAAAGAAGGTCTGAGCGACAAAAATATTGTGGTATGGGACCACAACCGGGACCTCATCACCCACCGTGCAAATACCATTTTTGAAGATGCCGAAGCTGCAAAATATGCCTGGGGAATTGGCTTTCACTGGTATGAGACGTGGGCAGGCGGCCTGCCAATGTTTACCAACCTTGGTGCCATCAATCAGTCATTCCCAACGAAAAACCTCCTGTTTACCGAAGGGTGCCAGGAAGGATTTCGCCCTGATCGTTACCAGTATTGGAAACATGCCGAGCGTTATGGACGGTCCATCATCAATGACTTCAATCAAGGAACTGTCGGCTGGACCGATTGGAACATCCTCCTGAATCAGAACGGCGGTCCTAACCACGTAGGCAATTATTGCTTTGCGCCCATTCATGGGGATACCGAAAAAGGGGAGTTGATCTATACGCCAACGTATTACTACATCGGCCATTTCTCGAAGTTCATTCGTCCCGGTGCAAAGCGAATCAGTACCGTTAGCAGCCGGAGCCATTTATTGAGCACCACTTTTCAGAATGAAGATGGCAGCATGGTCAGTGTGGTGATGAACCAGCATGATGAAGCCATCGACTATAGATTGTACCTAGGCACTGTCGAAGCCATTCAAGCTTCTATTCCAGCGCACGCGATGCAGACCATTGTAACCAAATAGGGTAGGTGTAGCTCCTTGATTGCACAGGCAATTTTTATTTGGGAATCGTTCGTGCTAGCCTTTAAACCAGTTGTTATAGTGAAATATATCTCCACCAACCTGTACAAAAAGATGATCAATCATGCCCTTGCTGAGGGCATGTCCCAGGAGGAGGTAGCAAAGATTAGCCTGCCGCATGAAGCCATTTATCAGGCAAATGCAGTTCCGGCAGATGCCTTCTTTGAATTGCACGAGCAAATAGATAAACGCCTCGGGCCAGGTTTTTCGGTCAGGGTAGGGCAGGAGATGAAAATGGATGATTATGGCGTACTGGGGCTCTCCTGGAAGACATGTTCCTGGGCGGGAGAAATATTTGACCGGAGTGAGCGATACTTCATGTTGCTTTCCAATACCTACGTGTTTAAAGTAGAAGAAATTGGGGAATGGTCCCATGTGTTTCTGTTTCGTGATGGCTATCGAAGGGGGGTTGAACTCTCCAATGAAGCGACCTTTTCTGCTACTGTTGTGGTGCTTAGGGCGATGACAGAATCAGAAATCAGTCCTGTACAAGTTTCATTCAAGCACGGACCTCCACGTGGCCTCGACGATTATGAGAAATCCTTCCAGTGCCCGGTTTTATTCAACCAGGAAGAGAATTTTATTGCCTACACCACAGAGGCACTGCGAACCCGAACCGCCAAAGCTGACGCGAGCATCAACCGTTTCCTGGTAGAGCGAGTGGAGGAAGAGACCCGGGGGATTGAAATCAGCCCCAACAAGATAGCTGCTGATGTAGAGGAATTGATCAAAGATGCGCTGCCAAGTGGAATCCCCAGTGTGCAGCAACTCGGAGAACACATGGGCATGAGCAGTCGAACCCTTACCCGAAGGTTGGCGGAGTGTGGAGTCTCTTTTAGGGACTTGGTGAGAAATACCCAGGAGAACATCTCCAAGGATCTGCTGACCAATTCCTCCCGCAACATGGCCGAAATTGCCTTTCAAATTGGCTTTTCAGAGCAAAGTGCTTTCAACCGGGCATTTAAGCGATGGACGGGCCTTTCCCCTTTGGCGTTTAGGAAGCAGCAAACGGGTAAATGATAGGCTTACTCCCACCGGTCAAAGACCAGAAGTACAGGGTAAAACGCAGGATGAGCTTAGAATAGGGAAACCCATCACGGTCAAAAATCACATATCCAGACTTGGAGAGCTGTAGGTTCTAGGCTGCTATTGAAAACGGGAAGTACGTGAATCCAATTCCTAACCTGCAACAATTCCTTTAACAGCCTACTTCGAATGGGACCAGATTACCTGACAAATGGGCTTATTTGTATATGATAAATTGTGAATCAGGGCGAAAAAACCTAGTTTCGTCCAGTAAATAATACCTGTAAATGGATACCCTTACCACGTTATTGCTCATCTCTCCATTGATAGGCATCCCGCTCCTCATGCTGATGCGGGCCGAAAGTGCACGGATAGTGACCTTTGGGGTCAGCCTGCTGCCATTTGCCCTGAGTTTGGCTGTATACAGTGCATTTCTCAGCGGTGAACCTACTGCAAACGGGTACCAGTTCTACCAGCAAATCAGTTGGCTGGGTACCTCGGTAAGCTTTAGTACCGGGATAGATGGTATTTCCATTTACATGATTTTACTGACCACCTTGCTTACGCCCATTGTAGCAATTTATTCAAAAGAAATTACCCAGCGTCAGGTATTATATTTCTCCATGTTGCTCCTGCTAGAATTCTCTATTCTAGGGTTTTTCATGGCACTCGATGTACTCTTATTTTACATTTTCTTCGAACTGGTGCTTATCCCTTCATTGTTCTTTATTGGCGTTTGGGGAGATGAAAACCGCAATGCTGCTGGGGTAAAGTTTTTCCTGTATACCCTGGGCGGCTCTTTGCTGATGCTGGTAGCCATCATCTACATGGGGCTTCATGTCACAGAATACCTGTCTGCTGAAAGTTTGGCTACTTTTGGACTTGAGCAAGGACAGTTTAGCACCAACTACCTGGCGATGCTGGAAGCCGATTGGCCTGCTGAGGTCACGGGATGGCTTTTTGTGGCCTTCTTTCTGAGTTTCGGAATCAAAGCACCCATTTTTCCTCTCCATACCTGGCAGGCAGATGCTTATGCTTCAGCTCCGGTAGGAGGTACCGTGATGATGGGGGCCATAATGTCAAAAATGGGGGTTTATGGCCTTATCCGATATGGCGTTCCCATTTTTCCTGAGGTCATGCAAGAGCATGCCACAATATTGGCCAGCCTGGCGGTAATTGGCATCATATACGGTGCAATGGCCGCCATTGCCCAGAAAGACATCAAGCGCTTGCTTGCCTATTCCTCGCTTTCCCACATGGGATTCATTGCGTTGGGCATCTTCTCCATGAACCCGGAGGCAATGAGCGGTGCAGTTATCCAAATGCTGGCACATGGTATTTCCACTGCCGGCTTGTTTCTCCTTGCTGGCATGATTGAAACTCGGACTGGGACCCGCCAAATAGCGGACTACGGTGGCCTTGCCAAGCAAATGCCTGCATTTGCGTTTCTGTTCATCATTAGCGTAATGGCATCTGTTGGATTGCCTGGCCTGAGTGGGTTCGTGGGAGAATTCATGATCATGATCGGAGCCTTTCAGTCCTCCTATTTAAGTGCAGCCTTCTCCATCTTGGCCGCTACAGGTGTAATCATTGCAGCCGTTTACCTGCTGGGAATGACCCGAAAGGTGATGTTTGGTTCAGACGAAGATTCTAAGGCCAAAGGGGTGGCAGACCTTAACGGGTTAGAAGTCTCTCTGTTAATGCCCTTGATTCTCCTCATGTTTGTGGTTGGGCTATACGCTACGCCATTCCTGCAAAACATCAACCCAGGTACAGAAGATGTCCTGGAGTATGTAGAACAGGTTGACGGAGATCAAAGTTCCTCTTTTGCGCTGGAAGAGTAGCACTTGCTGTAGTATTCTGTGTAGAAAAGGCTTTTTTGTTTGGAGGAAATAAAGTTTTTTTGAAAAACTATTCAGCTAATCGTTGTTGCTGTGGAGTTGCTTATACGCATAGGCAATCTCTCATAATTTAATAACCGCAACGATTAGCACATGAAATCCTCTTTACTCCTCTCATTTTTACTTTCGATCACTTTATTAAGCTTTAGCCAAAGTATTACCCTGTCAGGTGCACCTGAATCTGTGTTAAATAGCACTTATTACTTCAGTGGAAATTACCTGGGAAAAGGGGACTTTCTAAATCCGGGAGGATCACAAAGCATTTATTGGAACGGAAACCAGTGGAGGGTCCAAGTACATGGGCAAGACATCTACTATCACCCTGCAGATACAGAAGAGCCTCCCAGCACGGGCTGGGTAAATGTGGATAAGCAATCCGTTTCTACCCTCAATCTCGCCGGATGTGTGGATAAGTATGCGATGGAAAGTGTGACGATTGTTCAGGAGAATGAGAAACCCTCGATTGTTTGGACCACAAAAAAAGAATATAAGTGCAAAGCTTACTTCATTGAAACCAGCAATGATGGATTGACTTGGCTAAAAATTGGGGAAATGGAAGGTATGGGTAACACCCTTAGCACTCACCATTATCGTTTTCCTTTGAGAAACCTGGCACCTGGATTCATTCATTTTCGAGTAAAACAGATTGCCGAAAATGGGGCTGAAAATATTAGCAATCAATGCATCTTGTCTAACCAGATATTACCGCTTACTTTTTTTGAGGAGTAACCTTACATTGAGCTAGCTGTAGAAAGGGTGAAGCGTATATAAGTCTATTATTTCGAGGGCAGGATTATAATTTCACCGATAAATCCTCCTTCGAAATTATACAAGATGAAATTTATCGCCCGCGTGCTTTTATTGGTCATTCTCACCATACCTTTTCAGAGCAATGGCCAATTTTTTAGAAAGCTGAAAAAAGAAGTTACCGGCAAACCGTTTACCCCCTCACCAATGGCCTATTTCAGGGCCAGTGAATTTTTTGAAGAATTTCAACTGATCAGGTTTTCAGATCGTGACTTGGTAACCCTGGCAACTACCGAGATAACACAAGGGGAAGTAACCCTGGATTTTGGGAAGAACATGCGGTTTCCTATTCACCTGGAGCCCAATGACCTGAAGGCAGACAATTTTCGGTTACGCAAGCATACCCTGAATGGCATTGAAGAGGTGCCTTACCATGAGGTCAATACCTATAAAGGATGGGTGAAAACACGAGAAGGAGGAGAAGTAAGGCTTACCATATCAGGAGACTTTGTTTACGGATACCTCGAATCTGGAGATGATACCTATTACATCGAGCCTGCGGCTCCATTTGTGGGGACTCCCTCCAGAAACCAATACATTATATACAACGCAGCTGATGTGGTCGAACCTACGCATGCAACCTGCGGGGTGAACACAGCAAGCCACCATAGGACACACGGAAGCGACCCTCATGCTTCAGGTATTACGCCTTTGGCATCTGGTGGGTGCCTCGAAACAGAGCTTGCTATCGCAGCTGATTATTCCATGTACAATAAACACGGAGGATTGAATGGGGTGGTTGATTACATGTTAGGGGTCATGAACAATGTGGAGGGAGATTACACAGGTGGAGCATTTTCAGATGATATCGAATTTAAGGTGGTAGAAATAGTGGTTTCGGCCTGTGACAGTTGTGACTTTTTAACTTCAAGTACGGACGCAAGCACCCTGCTCTCTGGATTTTACGCTTGGGGGGCTACAGGCGGGTTTGAGAATACGTTTGACCTGGCCCAGTTCTGGAGCAACCGTGATTTTGACGGTTCCACCATTGGGCTTGCCTACGTGGGGCAGGTTTGTAATACGTTCAGGTACCACATACTTCAGGATTTTTCCACCAACGCTGACCTTACACGGGTACTTACTACCCATGAAATTGGACATAACTTCAATGCCTCTCATGCATCAACTACAGGCTACATTATGTCCGCTAGTGTAAGCAACACTTCAAGCTGGGAAGCGGGTTCGGTAACAAGTATAGATGCTTATGCCGAAGGGGTAGGCTGTCTGGGAAGCTGCGCTGCGCCTACTTGTGACAGCCTCGATGACGTATCCTTTACCTATGCTGGGGGCAATCAGGTACAACTCTCTTGGCAAAGCAGTGCAGACAGCGTTAGGATAAGGGTAAGGCCCACCTCCAGTGGGACCTGGTCTACTGAAGCTGTGGTCAAGTCTGGGAACACCTATACGACTTCTACTCTGGCGGCTTGCACAGATTATGTGGCAGAATTGTCCCGGAAATGCGGAGCTTCAACTTTTGGAGCTGCTACGACCGTGAGGTTTAACAGCTCTTATTTTCAGGTTGATACGCTGTATACAGACAACTGCGGAAATGGCTCCTTTGACCTGGTTGTGGGCTTATCCCATAATGGAGGTAGCGGAAATATCCAGCTGACAGCAGGGAGTAACACCTACACTAGTGCGTACAGTGGGGGTTCCCAAACGCTGACCTGGATGGATATTCTGCCAAATAATGGCTCAGCCAACATTGAGTTGGTTATTCAAGACGCCTCTGTGGGATCGGGGGCCTGCCGTGTTGAAACAACCTTTGACGCTCCTTCCGAACGGTGCGACTGTGACACGATTCAATCGGAAGATTTTAATTCGGCCTGTAGCCTGCCTACCGGATGGACCAATGCCACGACAAATCCCTTTGCCTGGACAAACCCCTATGCCTGGAAATTTGACGATGGGAGTCGATCATCGCTGAATTATTCCTCGGGTACCTTGGACGGAACATGTATGGCATATTTTGACGATGATATCAACAACAATGCAAGTTTCACCGGCACCAACACCTTGACCACCCCTGCAGTTGATATTACCGGATACGAAGATGCCACCCTTTCATTTGACTATGACTTCCATTCTTTTTTTTCGGGAAAAAGTGCAAACAGCAGTGCATTTAGTGTTGATGTGTATGATGGTACGACCTGGCAAAATGTGTTATCAGTTACCAATACAGAAAATTGTGGTTTTTCCACTTTCTGGAGCTGTAGTCCTTCCCGCTTCACGGTCAATGTTGATGCTTATCGAAATGCCAATTTTCAGGTTCGATTTGTGTACACAGATGGGGATACAGGTGATTGGACGGGTGCAGTAGGCGTAGATAATTACCTCCTGTGCGGATACATCGCTCCTACGATTCCGACCACAATTGCCCTGGGAATAGGTACCTACACTGCCGATAGCCAGTTAGTTGATGCGAATGGCTGGACGCATTTCATAAAATCTGCAGGAACTGCTCCCGTAACAAGTAGCGATATTCTCCTGCTATCCCTTCAAAAAAATGGGGATGACTCCTTGATGGTTTCTCCTGGAGACGTTACCGTTGGCGTAACTGGAATAGGAGGAGCAGTAGATTTGGGAATGGATGCTCCGAATCCCGCTCCCTATGTGACCAATCCAGATGGGTGGTTTGTGATGAATCGGTATTGGGACATCAACCCAGGTAAGCAGCCAAACGGAAATGTGAACGTAAGAACTTACTACACCACCTATGATTATACCGGAGTTTCTACAGCTGTGAACAATGCAAGTGGCAGCATTGCCAGCCACACCGATTTAGTTTGTTTCAAATTCTCCACCGGATCTGGTGTTAATCCCAATCCAACTGCTACGCCCCCCCACAGTGGTGGGACTACCGGGAACTACCTGGAATTAGCACATGCTTATGGAAGCTATGATACGGTGCACTATGTCCAGTTTTCCACTACCGGCTTTTCGGGTGGAGGCATTGGAGGAGGGGGAGGTTCTGTAAACAGTCCGTTGACGCTTGATATGCTGGTATTTGAGGGGAAATTACTTGAAAACAGGATTGAATTAAGCTGGATAGCCGAAGAACAACCTTCCTCTGTTCCCTATCATGTGGAGAAATCTCTGACAGGAAGTTCATTTCGTGAGGTTGGCTTTGTTGAGGCAGGTACCTCTGGTCAGGTTTCCTACAAGTTTGACGACATGAACCCCGCTCCAGGCAAAAATTATTATCGCTTGGTCTGTGAGCAACCAGACGGGACAAGTAAGGCCAGTGCAACGGTCGAAGTTACCTGGGAACAGCAGGTACAACCCTTGTTGTTTCCTAATCCATTCTCAGAAAAACTGGTGCTCCGATTCCCTGGCACTTACAGCGGGCCTGCGTCAATCGCAGTTTTCAACCTCCAGGGACAACAGGTCATTTACCGGGATTGGGATGCCGTTGATAAAAGGGAATACGAATTCCTATCCGGAGAATTAGCTGACGGCATATACTTATTCCACGTCAGAACCAGGAACGACGAAATACGAGGGCGTATCCTAAAGAAAAAATAATCAGGCCACGTGCCTGCCAGTTCTCTTCCTGTTACGAAAGTTGGCTGTTCCTGATGGAGCAGCTGGCTTTTTTATTTTTGGAAGATTTGAGCAAAAATTATTGGGGGATTCCAAAAAAGTATTGTTTTTTTAGCATTCATTTCACCTTCGTGTATCCATCAATTATTAAGTAGTTAAAGGGTTCACCCGGGTTTTTTGCCTGCTGTGAAACATTTTTCTGATACATTTAAAAAAGAGCATATCAATCGATACCATCCACACAGAATCGCTCTTTCAGTCCTTTTTTTAACAGCAACACTCAACACGCACAGCGAATTTATCTATGAGAAAACTTTGTACGATGTTAGTGCTGTTCCTTCCACTATGGGGGATGGCACAGATTACCACTTATCCTTATACGGAGGATTTTGAAAGCGGTCCTGGTGGATGGACCTCAGGAGGGGTCAATTCCAGTTGGGCCCTTGTTACGCCAAATATGAGCGTCATCAATGCTGCTGCCTCTGGCGACAGTGCATGGGCATCAAATTTAGGAGCGGGTGTCAGCAATGTACCCGGCACTGGCTATAACGACAGTGAAAACTCCTTTGTGGAAAGTCCATTTTTTGACTTCAGTAGCTTGGCTGCACCTGTTTTTTCTGCCAATATTTGGTGGGACATCGAAACGGGATTTGACGGAGTCGTGCTTCAGAGCTCACTTGATAGCGGCCGCACCTGGCAGAATGTGGGTGCATTTGGCGATCCCTTTTGGTACAATGATGATGACATTGACGGCCTGCCAGGTGGACAGCTTGAGGGTTGGACAGGGTCCCCAGGAAGCCTGGGATATTTTCGCGCATCCCGCAGCGTGGCCAACCTGGGAGGTCAATCCAGGGTGCAGTTTCGGTTTGCCCTCGGCTCAGACGGAAGCGTGCGCGATAACGGATTTGCCTTCGATGATGTTCGAGTAGAAGAAGGCCCACCAGCAGAAGTGGGTATCATTGGCCTAACCAATCCAAGCGGATGTGGGCTGGGTGCTACTGACACCATCAAATTGAGCTACAGAAATAACGGTTCTGCTGCAGTAGACTCGGTTCGGTTATTTTACTCAATTAATGGAGCAACGCCAACAGTTGCCGGCTTAGATATTAGAACTGTTCAGCCAGGTGACACCGCTGTATTCACTTTTACCACCCCAGCCAGTTTTCCCGGACCTTTGTTTACCAGCTACCAATTCTTAGGCTACCTGGTTCTGAATGGAGATACCATTCCGCTGAACGATACCCTGAGGACAACCATTGTGAGCAGGCCTTCTATCAATACCTTCCCCTATTTTGAAGGATTTGAATTCAGCCAGGGTGGCTGGACACCTGGGATAATTAACGGCACCGCCAATAGCTGGGTACGTGGTACTCCGGGTGGATTTGTGATAAACAGTGCTGCCAGTGGAACTCAATCTTGGCATACCAGCGTGACTACAGGAGGATATTCAGATGATGAAGAGTCCTTTGTCGTCAGTCCCTGTTTTGATTTCTCCAGCTTGGTACAGCCGGTTTTTAGAGCCAGTGTCTGGTGGGAGAGTGAAGAAGATTTTGATGGAACAGTGGTTCAGTATTCATTAGACGGAGGTAGCTCCTGGGTGAACATTGGTGCTTTTGGTGACCCTAACAACTGGTTTAACAACGACAACATTACAGGTGACCCAGGCGGACAGCCTGAAGGTTGGAGCGGTACCGTTGGGAGTGGGGGTTCCGGTGCTTGGGTAACTGCTGAGCGTGCCTTAACCGGGCTAGGCGGTGAACCTAACGTCTTAATTCGTTTCGCTTTTGGCTCAGACGGAAGTGTTACCGAAGAAGGTTTTGCCTTTGACAACGTAGAAATATTTGACTCCCCACCTACTGAAGCTGCCATGGTGAACCTCCTCAGGCCTCAGACAGGGTGTGGACTTACCAATAAAGATAGTGTGGAAGTTAGTTACGCCAACACCGGTTCTAACTCCTTTGACTCCACCATGTTGTTTTACCAAATCGGGACCGGCTCACCAGTAATGGCACTGGATACAGCCAATATTAAGCCTGGTGACACAGTTTCCTACACCTTTGCCACCACAGCAAACCTGGCAACGCCTGGTACCTATGACTTTACCATCTGGTTGGTCCAGGCGGGCGACCCCAACCAACTGAATGATACGCTCAGGTTTACCATTGTGAATGTACCCGAGGTTACCACCTTCCCTTACCTCGAAGATTTTGAAGCAGGAGCAGGCGGTTGGCGTGAAGGGGGAACCAGTTCCTCTTGGGAGCTAGGTACTCCAGTGAATAAGCGACGCATCACAGGTGCAGCTTCAGGTACCCAGGCATGGGTAACTGGGGAAGACACCGTCTACAACATTGGGGAAAATTCTTTCGTGATCGGGCCTTGCTTTGACTTTACCAGCCTGACGCGTCCTATCTTCCGTGCCAATATCTGGTGGGAATCAGAATGGAACTTTGATGGAGCAGCTCTACAGACCTCCATTGATGGAGGCCAGACTTGGCAAACTGTTGGTGCCATTGGCGACCCCAATAACTGGTATACCAATGACCGGATTACCGGAAGTCCCGGTGGACAACCGGAAGGATGGAGTGGAGCGGATAGCTTACCATTTGGTCCTCCTGCTCCTGGACAAGGCGGAAGCGGAGGATATGTGTTGGCGGAACGTGACCTGACTGGTCTCGGGGGGCAATCTGAGGTATTAATCCGGTTTGTATTTGGTTCCGATGGATCGGTTCAGTACGATGGATTTGCGTTTGATGACGTAGAGATCCTGGAAGCTCCTGCTGCATCTGCAGGCATGGTAACCTTTGAACGTCCGCTAACGGGCTGCAGCCTGAGTGGTACTGACACCGTCGAAATAACTTATGTAAACAAAGGTTCGGCTGCGTTTGATTCTGCAAGATTGGCTTATAGTATAAATGGCGGTACGGCTGTAGTGGAAATTGATACAAGCACGGTAAATGTTGGGGATACGGCAACATACGTCTTCACGACTACCGCTAACCTCGGTACACCTGGAACCTATACGTTTGATGTTTGGGTAGACTTGGCAGGCGACCCTTTTGCCAATGATGATTCTCTAAGAGGAATTACCATTATTCATAAGACGCCAATCAGCAATTTCCCTTACGTCCAAAACTTTGATGGTCCAGCCTGGCCTGTAAACAATGGTTTTGGTAGCATTAATACAGGAGAAGCTGTTATTGCCCTGCCTGATGAATGGGAAAACGTGCAAGGAGAAGCCTTGAACCCTCAGCAAGACTGGGCAGTACGTTCAGCTGCTTCACCTACTGGTACCACCGGACCTCCTTCTGACCATACCACTGGTCTGGCCAACTACCTATATGTAGAAGACTCAGGGTTTGACAATGACTCCGTAATGGTGGTTACCCCTTGCTTTGACCTGACCGGATTGACCAATCCCGAGTTAAGGTTCTGGCTGCACAGCAACAATGCCAATGCAGGGGCACCTAACCCGCAGGAGAGCATTATTCACTTGGACATCTTACAAAATGGCGTGTGGACGCGGGACATTACCACACCTATTGGAAATGCTTCTCCGAACTGGGTCCAGGCAAGTATTCCGATTGGTATCTATACCACTTCTGGAGTAGTAGCTTTCCGCTTCAGGGTTGATAACAACAATGGCGGTTTTGGACATGACATTGCGATTGATGACTTCGAAATCACCGAAGTACTTCCCCGTGATGCAGGTGCCATTGCCATCGACTCACCTGTTTCCGGTTGTGGACTTACCGCAAGCGAGGATATCAGCATCCGGGTAACCAACTTTGGTACAACTACGCTTGACACCATACTTGTTGGGTATCGCGTAAACAATAACCCCGTGGTAACCGATACCTTATTCGGGCCATTGCTCTCAGGAGACACCACTACTTTTACGTTTGCGACCCCTGCTGACCTTTCTACCCCCAATACTGCTTATGCGCTTTCTGTATTTACCAGAAACCTGAGCGGTGACACCAATATAGGAAATGACAGTACATCTGGTATTGTGCTCCACAAAGACGTGATCACCATGTTCCCCTACCTGGAGACCTTCGATGATACGTCAGACTTCCCGGTAGAGAATGTCGTCTTTAGCCCGGGAGTCCCTGGTACGAATGGTACCCAGCTTGATGGCGACTGGGAAAACTCTCAGGAGGATACCCGTAATTCCCTTGATCCGCAGGACTGGGTAGCTCGTCAAGCACCGACTGGCTCTGGTGGTACTGGCCCGAATGGTGACCATACTACAGGCAGTGGTACCTACCTATATGTAGAAGACAGTGGATTTGACAATGATTCTGTTATTCTGATTTCCCCTTGTTTTGATATCAGTAGCCTGATTAATCCTGAACTTCGGTTTTGGTATTTCTCTTTCAACTCAGGTACGCCTGTTGACTCTAACAGGCTACACGTAGATGCCATTTTCCAAGGTCAGGTGATAAGAGACATTATTCCTCCCATCTCTGAGCGGTCTAGTAGTTGGGAGCAGGATACAGCAGATCTGTCAGCATTCTCCACTGGTGTGGTAGCCATTCGTTTCCGGGTAGACAACAACAACTTTGACTTTTCCCATGACATTGCCATTGATGATGTGGAGATCGTAGATGTGCCGCCCAATGACATGGGTAGCCTGGGACTGGCTGGTTTGAATGATAATGACTGCGGAAGTGGTGCACAGCCACTAGAAGTCATTATCCAGAACTTCGGTCGTAATACCCAGCGTAATTTCCCCGTAGGAGTTACCATTCTCGGCCCTGGGGTAAACCAGACCCTTACTACGACCTACACAGATAGTATCGTAAGCGGCCAGACTGATACGGTTCTTGCAGGGATTGTGAATACCTCTCTTGGGGGTTCCTATCAGATTTCCACCTTTACCGTGTTACCGGGTGATCAGAACACCTCTAATGATACTCTGTTCTTTACCACTCAGCTGATTACCCTGCCGCCTTCTCCTATTGGAATAGGAGACTCCGCTTGTGCAGCATCTGACTCCCTCTTGCTTTATACCCTCACCCAGGCGGATTACCATTTCTGGTATGATACCTTGATTGGAGGCAGCATTTTGGCATCGAACGATACCTTCTTCACGCCGTTGGTAACCCGGAATACCAATTTCTATGTTACCACGGCTACGGCTAAACAGGATACCCTGGATACCCAGTACGATGGTCAGGACTTTGGCGCTGGTAACTTCTTTGATGTAACGGCCAACTTTGACATTACCGTCGACAGTTTTGCCATGAACATTGATGACCTTGGGGTAACCACCGAAGAGGTGAAAGTTTACTTCAAGCCTGGTAGTTATCAGGGATTCCAGACGAATCCAGGAGCGTGGACCCTTGTTGACTCTGTTGTGGTAACCCCCAACGGGCAAGGTGCCTTGACTCGTATTCCAATTGGGGGCCTCAACATTCAGGCTGGCCAAACAGTGGGGATGGCCATTGAGGTTGAAGGTAGTTTTAATGCAGTGTTTACCAATTTGCCAGCCGGAACTCAGTCCAGTAACCGTGAACTGACCATTACTTCTGGAGAAGGTTTTGGCCCCCCAATTTTCGGTACACCTATTCCAGATCGTGCTTGGAATGGTACCATTTATTACACGGGACCTGGATGTGAAAGTCCGCGTATCGCGGTTCCAGCCACCATTTCTACGCCTCCTACCGTCAACCTGGGACCTGATGGTGTGTTCTGTGGAAGTCGTCAACTTGACGGAACTACCCCAGGTGCGGTCTCCTACCTGTGGAGTACAGGTGACACCACTGCCTCCATTTTGGCAACTACTACCAGTCAGTACGTGGTTGAGGTATTCAATGCACAAGGGTGCGTCGGATCAGACACCGTCAACCTGTTGATTCAACCTAACCCTTCTGTAAACTTAGGTCCCGATACCACCAATTGTGGAGATTACACCTTGGACGCAGGAAATCCCGGGTCATCCTATGCCTGGAGCAACGGACAATTTAACCAGTCCATCACGGTTTCTACCAGCGGTACCTATTCTGTTACCGTTACCAATACTGCAGGGTGTATTTCTTCCGACACGGTTAATGTGAGCATTCAAATACCGCCAATTGTTAACCTGGGGCCAGATGTGACTCGATGTGGTTCTGTTACGTTGGATGCCGGTAATCCTGGCCTCACCTACGCTTGGAGCACGACTGAAACCACCCAGCAGATTGTGGTTACTTCTTCAGGTACTTATTCTGTAGATGTGACGGATGCTAATGGGTGTGTAGGAACCGATGATGTGGTTATTGGTATTCTACCTGAGCCAGCTGTAGACCTTGGACCAGATACTGTCGTCTGTGACTCTGCCCTCCTTGATCCTGGCAGTAACCCAGGTTCGAGTTATGTGTGGAGCAATGGCGTAAATAGTCCGACAATTTTTGCCAATACTACCGGACAGTATTTTGTTACTGTCACTAATACAAGTGGTTGTAGCAAGAGCGATACTGTTAACCTAACCATTGCACCTACCCCTCAGGCTAGCTTTACCTTTACCCCACAAGGTACAGGTCAGGTAAACTTCACCAACCTTTCTTCCGCTGGTCCTGGCACCACTTATGCCTGGGATTTTGGGGATGGAGGTACCAGCAACATGCAAGATCCCAGTTACACGTACGGGGCTACCGGTACTTACATTGTGAAACTGGTTGTGACCAATGCGTGTGGAAGTGACTCTGTCCTGGATGAGGTAAGTGTGGTCACCAGCCTGGCTGATGAAGCCTTCGGTCGGTTGATTGAGCTGTATCCGAACCCAACCCGCGACAAGTTTGTGGTAGAAATCACTGATCTGGAAGGACGTGCGATTTCCCTACAACTTACCGATATGCGTGGTCGTGAGGTCTTCGTGTACAACGAACCTGCAGGTGCAAACGAGCTACGTCAGGAAATTGACCTGGGCGATCAGGCAGAAGGCGTTTACTTGCTTCGCGTCTCTGATGGTGAACGCACAGTTTACCGGAAGGTAGT